>NZ_CDWWEW010000172.1:0-10578 GCF_977966315.1 Frankia sp. CeRuru1 | reverse complement strand
CGCGAGCGCCTCGGACCCGAGACGCCGCTCGCCGGGCTCGACGACCCGGCCGCGGCGAGCGCTGTGGCCGCCTGGTTCACCGGCCGGTGGGGGCCGGCGGCGCCGGCGACGTTCAACCGCAACCTCGACGCGATCCGCTCGGCGGCGGGCTACTGGCGTGACCAGGGCTGGATCGTCGGTGACCCGACCCGGGCGGTCCGTCGCCGCGGCCGCGCCCCCGACCGGACCCGGGCGCTGTCGCGCGCGGTCGTGGAGGGGCTGCTCGCCCGGGGGGACATCGGGCTGCGGGAGCGGGTGCTGTGGCGGATGTTGTACGAGACCGCCGCCCGCGCTTCCGAGGTCCTGGCCCTCGACGCAGGCGAGCTCGACCTGCGTAACCGGTGCGCGAAGGTCCGCCGTAAGGGCAACGCCGTCGACGTCATCGTCTGGCGGACCGGGACCGCGCGGCTGCTGCCGCGGCTGCTCATGGGGCGGACGGTCGGCCCGGTGTTCCTCACCGACCGGCGCGCCCGCCTAGCCCTCCCACCCGCCGACCTGGACCCGGCCAGCGGACGGGCCCGGCTGTCCTACCGGCGCGCCGCCGAGCTGTTCACCGCGACGACGGGCGGGGCGACGCTGCACCAGCTGCGCCACTCGGCGCTCACCCACGCCGCCGAGGACGGCGCGAACACCTCGACGCTGCTGTCCTACTCCGGGCACACCTCGGTCGCCTCCCTGGCCCGCTACGCCCGGGTCTCGCCGGAAGCGCTGGCCCGCTGGCAGGCCGGCCGGGATCCCGCGGCCCGCCGCCGCTGAGCCCGCCGCCCCTTTCTGCCGTATCTCGGCGGCCCCCCTCTATCGCGTTGGTGGCCGGGGCGCCTGGCCCGGGTGAGGCGGGAGCGTGCGAGGCTGCGCGGGCGGGGTCCGTGGACCGGGTCTGAGAGATGGTGGCCGGGGGAATGCCAGCGCGTGGAGATCCGAGCGGGGAGGGGACCAGCCGCGTCCTGGTGCCCAGGTGCTGGTCGGAGACGCTGTGGTCAGCTCTGCCACGAAGCCTGCCGCGGCGCGTTCCATCGCGTCGAAGTCGGGGTAGCGCGCGAGCTGTGGCTGGTCGGCCTTGAACGTGTTCACCGCCGACCGCCAGGGAACGTCGAGTTCACCGGGTCTGCGGCCGGCTCCGTAGACGTGGTAGGGATGGGGCAGGCCATCGCGGCCGAAGCGGACCTGGTTGTTGACCTCAAGCGCCTCCCGCATGTGACGGGCCTCCACGGAACAGGTACGGATCATGTAGTGGATGTCGAAGAGGTCCTTGTAGCGGTGGCGAGGGCCAGGTGCGACCTGGCGGGACGAACCGGGGGCTGGCCCGCTCAGCATGGAGATCTTGTCTGCGAGCTGGCTGGCCGTGGGGTACATCATGGGGGTGACGGGCGCCAGGCCGGGCACGGCGATGCCAACGATGGACCGTTCGGCGTGGTGGGCCGGGCCGAACAGAGGAACCCGGTCGGGCGGCTTGATGTCGATCTCAAGTCCGATTGGGTCGTCGACGGGACGTGCCTGGCCGGGCCCGTATCTCGGGTCGATCGGCTGGGCGACGATCACTCCCATGATTTTCCCGCTGTCGTAGACCCTGACATCGGCGCTGTAGCGGACCAGTCCTCCAAGGCCCAGCCCACGCTCAGCTCGGGCGGTGTCGCCCGCGTTCACCGTGACCGCATCCACAGCCTGCTTGACATGAACGCCGTAGGATTCCGTGATGTCGAGAGCGCACAGGTCCAGATCGAACGCGGATCGGGCCATCACATACGCGGGATGGATTTCGTTCGGCTGAGCGGGAAGAAAGTCGGCAGGCCACGAGAAGTCTGTGGCGGGCCGGGAAGGAAGCGCCAGCGAACCGAAGATGATCCAGTCGTGCGGGGTTCGGTTCATGAGGCGCGCCGCGAAGTCCCCGATCAAGATCTGGTGAAGTGCGCGGTCGGCATTGAACTCCGCTGCGCGAGCCCGATCGGTGACGTAGGAACGGAACTCCGACCATGAGGGGAACGCCTCACGGAACTCCGGCCCGATGTGGGAGTCGGGATTATGGCTGTCTGTGTCGGCCATGGGCTTGACTAGCGCTGCGGGTGGGCGGGGAAGTCTACGCTGTCCTCGTCCGCCGCACGCAGAATCGACTCCAACGAACCCGCGGCTTCACCGCTGTAGGGCGATGTCCTGGCGGTTACTTCCAGACCTCGAGCCAACTCGGTCTCGTTCGCTAGGTGGGTGCGCAGAAAGGCGTGGGCGACGCGGCCGAGTTCGGCGAGGTCGAACCGCCCGCTGTAGGTTAGATCGCGCAATGTGCGTGCGGGAGTGGTCACAAAAAGATCGGACCGGGTCGTCCACTCATCGGCAGCTACCTCGCCAGAGTGCAGGACGATGCCAGGATAAGAGCTCCTTGGCCGGGCTGGGCCAGCGGGAAGCGTGAACTCCACGCCGGGTCCCGGCCGGTCACCAATCCCGTAGACCCGCAGCGCCGTGGCATGGGAGACAACGCCGCACCTCGGGGCATCCCGCAGCCACCCCGGCCGCTCCGGGTCCAGCATCAGCCACTGGCTGTACAGCCGCGGAAAAAGATGCCTCCCACCAGCGCGAATACGCATCACCCCCTCGATGACAGGCTCAACGACCCCTGCTTCTTTGAAACGCCCAAGCTCGACGACGGAGACACCGGCTCTCTCCGCTTGCCGCTCCGTGACACACCCCCACTGACCTTCAGCCAAATCACATAGCGTAGCGACCCGATCGATCATGTGCTTATGCTAACGTATGGCGCCCGTTGGTGTAGACCGCGCAGACACAGCGCAGGGCACGGAGGGCGTGGACATGAGCAGCGAATGGCTTACCACGTTGGAAAGCGGTGAGGAACCCCACGTTCTCCATCGAATGCGCACTGGATGGGCAGTGCTGGGCAGCACGCAGCATCTCCCCGGCTACTGCCTGCTCGTCTACGCCGGATCGGCAAACCATCTGACTGACCTTCCCCGCCCAGAACGAATGGACTTCCTTTTTGACCTGTCCCTTCTCGGCGAGGCCGTCTCGCAGGTATGCGCGGCTCGGGACGAAGACTTTCTGCGGATCAACTACGAAGTGCTGGGGAACCTCTGGCCGCATCTCCACGGCCATGTACACGCACGTTACAGGTGGGAGGAGGAGAGTCTCCGGGTCGGCCCCGTTTACCTATATGGCGCGGAGCGGACGAAGAAGGAACACGCGATTAGCGCGGCACACAACCAGCTTCACGCCGATCTACGAGCGGCACTATCCACCCTCACACGCGACGCGTATGGCACGTGACGAGCGTCGTTGAACTCTCCTGGCGAGGGATGCGGTTACCAGCCGGACCCGGCATGTCTCAGTCTCTTCCCCCCGACCCGAGGCATGCCAGGCTGTTCGGGTCTACACCAGCGGCGCCGCGGCGGACACGCTGAGTGTCAGGCGGCTGGTCATGTCGAGTTTCACCTCGCCGTACGGGGCGACGTGCGTCCAGAATAACGGGGTCAGGCCGCGCCGGTCGGCGTCGGTGAGCTGCTCGGCCCAGGCGTCGTCGGCGAGGACGTCCTGGACCATGAGCGTGTTGACGTAGACCAGGGCGGCCTGCAGGACCCGTAGGCAGAGGACGGAGAGTTCCTGTTCGTCGCGGCGGTTGGTGGCGATGTCGCCGCCCTTGCCGAAGAAGATGACGCTGTTGGCTCGGTTCCAGGACTCGACGACGTTGAGGCCTTCGTTGATCTCGCGTTGCAGGTCCCGGTCGCGCAGGTAGCGGGCGACGAACAGGGTCCGCTGCGCCCGCCCGACCTCGATCATGGCCTGGTAGGTGGGATAGATCGCGTTGGTCCGGGTGAAGCGGCGCAGGATCGCCTCGGCGGAGGCGGTGCCGGTCCGGATCGCGGTGGCGTATTTGATCATCTGGTCGTACTGTTCGGCGACGACGTCCCAGCGGATCGGCCGGGTCAGCGCCGGGCCGATTCGCGGGTAGGCGTCCGGTTCGCCGGCGGCCGGCCGGTACAGGCGAACCTTGTTGATCCGTTTGATACGTGGGAGCAGGTCGAAGCCGAGCAGACGGGTGATCCCGAAGCCGATCTCGGACTGGCCGTGGGAGTCGACGTAGGTGCCCTCGACCTCCATGGCCGTGCCGTGGCGGATCGCGCCTTCGACCATGGCGGCGACCTCGGAGGCGGTGCAGCTGATCAGCTGAGAGTGGATCGCCATGCTCTTGCGCTCGACGTGCCAGTAGATCAGCACGCCGCGGCCGCCGTAGCGGGAGTGCCACTCGGTGAAGATGTTCTGGTCGAACGCGCCGAAGTGCGTCGAGTCGCTGGCCACCGCGGTGGAGCCGGCGCCCCAGACCTGCTGTGCCCGGGCGGCGAAGGTGGCGTTGGCGATCTCGACGGCGACCGTCCGGGCGAGCTCGGCGGTCAGATACCGGCGGCGCACGTAGCGCAGGTCGTCCTCGCTGTGGCCGTTCTGCGCGGAGCCGGCGACGGCGCGGATGCCGGTATTGGTGCCGTAGGCGTAGATCGCGAGCATCAGCCGTTCGGCGAGTACTTCGGGGGCCAGGTCGCCACGGCCGGCCGCCGTGGTCGCGGCCGCGAGGCAGCCAGTGCGTAGCACCGCCTCCTTGAGCATGTCGATCAGCGGGACGGTGCCCCACCGGGTCCGCACCTCGCCCTTGAGGCGGCGCAAGTTCCGCGGCTCCGGGGCGGCGTCCAGGTCACTGAGTTTGATCGGCCCGTTCTTGCCCCGCTCGGCGATCTCCAGCCAGGGCAGCTTCGGCAGCGCGGTGTCGAGCGCTGCCAGTTCGGTCCGCATCTCCTCGCGTAGCTGGTCGATGAAGACGGTCGGGTCCAGCGGCTTGCGCAGGGCGGCGTAGTGCGTGGCGCGCTGGGCCTCGAAGTCGGCCGGCAGGTCTTCATCGGGGTTGCGCCACTTCTCGGCGCCGACGACCCAGATCTCCTTGCAGCGCAGGCTGTCGCACAGGGCCTGGAAGGTGCAGATCTCGTAGACGCCGCGGACGACCCGCTTCGGGCCCTTGGCCGGGTCGGTGAACACCAGCTCCGTCCAGTCGCCCAGCAGCCCCTTGTGCGTCGGGACCGTCTCCCCGACGGGGAGGTACGTCAGCCGGCTGTCGGCGTATCGGCGGATCAGGTCGAGGGCGTCGAGGACCGGCCGGTGGGTGTCGTTGTTCGACCGGAACTCCAACACGTCGAGCAGCGCGATCAGCCCGCGCCGGTAGTGGTTCGAGTACGACGCCTTCAGCGTGGTCCGCACGGTGCGCCGGTACACCGGCCCCTTCGTCTTGAACTCGGCCACCAGCTCCCGCAGCGTCTGCTCCCCACCCGCGACCGCCGGGAACACCACCTCACGGACCGGCTCGTCCGGACTGCTGAGCGAGGCCTCAGCGATCGCGAACAGGATGTTCTCCTTGCCGGTCACCCGCTTGAACGCGTTGATCAGCTCCTCGGTGACCTTCCTGTCCGCCCGCGCGCCGATCCGGTGCACCGTCGAGATCAGCAACTCCACCAGCGTGTCCGTGATCTCCCCGTGCCGGTGGTGCAGCAACGCCGCGAGCAACGTCAGCATCAGCGGGTCGGGATGGTCCCGCAGGTGCGACGGGGACTCCACCGCGGCCCGGGTCCGCCAAGCCGCGACGACCCGCGGGGCGACATCGGCGAACAGACCGTCGGGCAGGTCGACCGCGCGGACCGCGCGCAGCTTACGGATCTCGGTCAGCATCGAGTCCAGACTCACGTTGCCCGGCACCGACTTGATCAACGCTAGTACCGAGTCCCCGCCGGTGTCGTCGTCCGGGACATCGACCGCGACCAGGGCACGGAGCCGGCCGGCGACGTCCACGGACAGACGCCCAGCGACCCGGGCGGTCAGCGCCCGCTCGGCCTGATGCAGCGCCGAGCGCACGATCCGCTCAATCCGGCCGGCGGCCGGTGGTTCGATCCGCTCCGCGCGGCACCGCGCCAGCAGCTCGCCGCGGACCAGCTCCGAACGCCGCTCGGCCTCGCACACGTGGCCGGCCAGCCACTCCGCCAGCTTGTCCGCGTCGGCGGCCGAGCACTCCCGGAAGCCCAGATGCTCACGGATCTGCGCCCGGTGGTATTCGATCGTGCGGCCGGTCCACTCGTAGAAGCCCAGGTCGCCCGGCTCCACACCGACCTGACGGGCCACGTACTCGACGGCTTCGTCCGGCACCTCGCCGCGGCCCCGGGGGAACCGGCCCAGCTGGGTGAAGAACTTCAACATCACCGCGAACCCGAGCCGCGTCGGCCCGCGCTTGCCAGCGATCAGCTCCCGCTCGTCATCCAGCAACGTCCAGTGCTCGACGAGCTCATCGAGATCCAGCGACCGGGCCACGCTCGAACATCATGGCCACGCGCGCCCGGTGCCAACAGCCCGCGCCCACAGAGAGACACGACGAAAGATCACCCGCGTTTGCGGCCGGTGACACGTTTCTTACCGGCACCCCGATGAGCAGCATCGGCGGTGGACGGTGTGGCTGAGCGAGGATCTGATCGGCGCGATCGAGGCCGCGGTCCAGGCCGAGGACACCAGCCGTGCCGCGCTCGTGGAGGCGGCGCTGCGGGCGGACCCGGCGATCGCCGCGCACCTGCCATAGCCCGCTCCGAAAAAGCGGACCTGGAGCTGCCCGCCCGCCGCGGCTGGCAGCTCGCCCTGGCCGCCGTGCTCGACACCCTGCCCGCACAGCTCGACGTGATCATCATCGACACGCCGCCGGGCCTCGGAGTCCTGCCCGTGATTGGCCTGTCCGCCGCCGCCCACGTTCTGATGATCACCGAGACGCAGTACCTGAGCGTGCGCGCGCTGCCGGACGGGCTCGACACGATCCGCCCAGCGGCTGCAACCTGCGCTGCCAGTGGTGCATCGGCGATCATGTGCCGCTGGAGATCTGGGACGACGAGCGCGAGATGCTCACTCTCGTCGACGCTTCCAAGGAGGCCCCCGACCGGCTCCCGGACACCCTCGCCGAGCCCGCGGCGATGATGAAACTGGTCCGCGATCTCGTCGGCTACCGCAAGACCGGCTCGTACCGCTCCGGGGGGACCCGTCACACGCGGGAGTTCCGCGTCCAGAACGTGTCGTTCTCCGGGCTGATCGGCGAGCCGCTGATCTCCCGGGCCGCGCTGGTACCTGCGATCGGCTACCTCCTCGACCACGACGTGCGGGTCGGGATGTTCACCAACGGTGAGCTCATGGATTCCACGGTCATCGACGTCCTGGTCCGCGCGGGGTACGTGAACGTGAGCCTCGATGCGGCGAGCGCGGACACCTACGCGGAGCTGAAGTTCCGCGGGCACAGGGCGGGCGCGGTGAAGTTCGACCGCGCGGTGGCGAACCTGACCGCGCTCGCCGACCGGCGCCGTACCGAGCGGACCGAGGTGGAGATCGGGGTGTCGTTCATCGTCTACCCGGAGAACTACCACGAGGTCTACGACGCCGCGGTGCTCGCCAAGAACGCCGGCGCGGACCGGCTGCGCCTCAAACGCGACATCTCCGGTGATCGGCTCCTCAACCCCGCCCAGGCGGACCACGCGAACACGCTGATCGCCCGCATCCGCGACGAGATCGCGGATGACGCCGCCCAGTGCCGGCGCGAGGACGCCTATCTCGAGGGGTTCCGGATGTTCGCCGGCATCAGAGGGCGCCGTCCATCGGGTTGTCCCGCCAGCGGTCGACCGCGCGGACGTAGCCGTGGACGACGGGGGAGCCGATCGACCATCGGCCCTGGGCGGCGATCGCGGCGGTCTGCGCGCCGGCGCGCGCCGCCGCGGTGGCGCCGCCGGCGCGCAGCGAGTGGGCGGTGTACCGGTCGGCCCCGGGCAGGCCGGCCCGCACGGCGGCGGCGCGGACGACCCGGTGGATGCCGTCGCCGCTCATCCGCCGGGGGGAGATCCGCCCGGCCCGGTCGACGGCGCGCAGCAGCGGCCCGGCGGTGATGGCGCGCTCGGCGAGCAGGGTCCGCCAGGCCCGGACGGCGCGCACGGGGCAGGTGTCGGGGTGCGAGCCGTAGGGCACGGCGACCTCGGCGCCGACCGCGTCCTGGTCGGTTTTCGACCGGCGGACGTAGACGAGCAGGCCCTCGTCGACCTCGACGACGTCGGCCAGGTCCAACGCGGCGAGCTCCGAGCGGCGGCCCATCATCGCCACGCCGAGGACGAGCAGCGCCCGGTCGCGGACACCGAGCGGGCCCTCGGGGCAGGCGGCGACCATCGCGCGTAGCTGCTCGCGGGCCACCGGCGGCGCCTGGCGGACCCGGCGGCCGGCGTCGGCCTGGGCGCGGCGGTGGGCGCGCAGAACCTCGCGGGCGCCGCGGGTGTCCGGCGGGGTGAGCCGGCGCCGGCGGTGCCGGGTGCGGATGGTCGCGATGGCCTGCTCGATGCTCGCCGCGCCCGCGCCGGCGGCCACGAGCGCGGCGACGTACTCGGCCAGGGTCGCGTCGGTCGCCGGGGCGTCCCGGCGCCCCTGCTGCGCACACCAGGCGGCGAAGACGGCCCACTGCCGGTCGTAGGCGCGGCGGGTGGCGGCCGCGGGCGCCGCCTCGATCAGCTCGGCGGTGGCGGCCGACACGGTGTCGTTGATGTCGACGTCGCCGGGCCGGGCCAGCTCCCCGGCCGGCGTCGCGGTGGGGACGAGGTCGGCCGTCATCGTGCCGGTCCGAGGTCCGCGCCGGCGGGCGCGGCGGTGATGTCGGGGGCGTCGATGTCGGGGTAGAGCTGCCGGTAGGTGTCCAGGTGGTCGGCGTAGTGCGCGCGGCCCTGGTCGGTGAGGTGGTAGCGGTACTCCGGCCGGGAGCTGGAGTACGCCGGTCCGGTGCCGTTCGCCCGGAGGGTCACGGGCACGTGCCGCCGTGTGGAGCGCAGGTACGGGCGGTTGCCACGCCGGCTCACGTGCCCGGCGTCGAGGTAGAGATGCGCGGTGCTGGCGAGCTGGTCGGCGAGCAGCCCGGTCTCGCCGGTCCGGGCGACGGCGGCCATCTGCCGCCACAGCCACTCCGACAGTGCCCACCGCGGGCGGGCCGTCCGGACAGCGGCCTCGCCGGTGCCGGCACGGACCGCGGCCCGCCCCGCCCGGGTCATCCACACGTCGACCGCGTCGCTGAGCACCCCGGGGGTCGTCTCGGACTCGATCAGCCCCCGGTCGCGCAGCGCGGCGAGCGTCGCCCCGGCGCCGCTGTCGTAGACCCCGGCGGCCCGCAGCCGGCCGGGGATCGGGGAGTACGCGCCGTTGAACGCGATCCGCCGCCACTCCCGCGCCGGCCGCGCGTCGAACCGCCCCTCTGCGCCGCGACGGCGGTGCTCGTCCTCGAGGGCCTGGTCGACGTCGTAGAGCGCCCGCAGGTAGGTGCGCTGCCGGTCGTTGAGCCCCGCCCACTCCTCGGCGGTGGTCATCCGGCGTCCCTGCACCGCCATCCCTGCACCATCCGATCATGGTTTTGTGGCTCGTGATAAGGCATCTTATCGCGAGTAACCGGCCGCCACCGACCCCCGGCGACCGTGACCGCCCGGGGCAACCCCGCCGGGCGGCGCCCGCAGCCACCCGCGCGACGAAGACGGGATGCCCCGACAGCAGCAGGGTGAGCGCGGGCACCGCGGCCCGCGCGAAGGTGATCTTCCTGTGGGCGGGGACCGCCACCCGACCGCGAGGGACCATATCCGCGATCGAGATCGAGCTGACCGGCATCATCGGCGTGCTCGCGGACGGTCGTCCGCGCCAGCGTCCCTGGTCCGGCGGGTTCGGCCCCGCCCAGGACCGCCTCTACCTCGCGGTCAGCGACGTCGACGGGGACATTCTGGAAAACGCCTGCCTGGCGGTCGCCGGCCCGAAGACGCCCATCGCCCTGCTCCTCGAGGGGTCAATCGCCGCGATCCGGTGGGTGGCGTCCGCGCTCCAGCCCGGCCGCCCGGTGGATGGACGCTCCGCGCACCCCAGGATCACGATCATCACGACCCTCTTAGCTCAAAATCGGATTTCCAGAAACGAAAATCTGGTTTTAGTATGATGGGGGTATGACGACGCCTGCGCTGCCTGACCTCGACTCGACGCCCGCCGACCCGGGCCCCGGCCCCGCCGCGCCCGTCTCCGCCGCATCGGTGGAGACGTTGCCGTGCGCCTGGTGTGCCCGGCCGGTGGAGCAGCGGGCTAGTGGGGCGGGGCGCCGGCGGCGGTACTGCCCGGACCGGGACTGCCAGGAGCAGGCCAAGCGGGCCCGGGCGGCGCGGCGCGCCGCCGGCGGCATCGGCGGGGACGTGGCGGCCGCGGAGGATCTGCTGGACCGGCTGGAGACCTACATCGGCCGCCTAGGCGACGGGCTGGCGGCCGAGCTCACCCCCGCCGGCGTGCAGTCGACGGTGTCTCGGGCGGAGGCGGCCGCGGCCGCCCGCATCGCCGCGGCCACGGCCGAGGTGGAGGAGGCGCGGCGCACCGTGGCGGAGGAGGTGGCCCGCGCCGGCGCCGAACGGGACGCTGCCCTCGCCGAGGCGCAGGCCGCGCGGGCCACCGCGGCCGCCGCCGATGCCACCGCCGCGGCCGCCC
>NZ_CDWWEW010000171.1:0-10598 GCF_977966315.1 Frankia sp. CeRuru1 | reverse complement strand
GGACATGGGGGAGCCGGTCGCGTGGGCGCCGGGGATGTCGCTGCTGCCCGACGTCAGTCCGGCGGCGTGGGTAGCGGCAGCCCTGGCCGCTACCACGTCAGCCGCAACGGTCGCGGCGATGGTGCCGCCCGTCTTCGCGGCCTATGCCCGGGTGCTGCCGCCGACTTACGACCGTGAGGGTGTGGGACGGCGACACCGGTGGTCCGAGATCGCCGCATGCCGAGGCGTGGCGCTGACGGCTGAGACCCGGTTCGACGACCTCGTCGCCGGTTCCGACCATTGGGGGCGACCCGCTGACGGAGGCTTGGACGCGCGGGAGACGGCGGCTCTCGCGAGGGTCCTGTCCAGCTTCACCGACACGCCGGACCAGGCGTACTTCTGCCTCTGGGAGGGTTTTGGCCTCGCTGAGACGCGCGCCTGGGAGGACCGGCCGATGCGTGTGCGGACAGCTAACCGGGCGTACCACCTGCTCACCGGGCCGGTGAGCGCCGCCCCGATGTTGCCGGCGCCGGTGGAGTGGAGGTGCGCGAGTCTGTGGTGGCCCTACGATCGGGCCTGGCTTGTCGCCACCGAGATCGACGGCTACTCCACCTACATCGGTGCCAGCCACGCCGCGATCGACGCGGTCCTCGCCGATCCCGCGATCGACGCCGTTGCCGCGCGTCCCGCGACCCCGCTCGATCCCAGCTACGGCTGACGTTCACCCACCTCCTCAACTCGGCGGCCCGAAGCGGCGTCATGCGGGCAGCCGGACGTCCTGTCATCAGCAGATGAGCGCGTTGGTTAGTCTCGCGCGAGGTCTGTCTGCGATTCGCCGTCGGTCCGCGCGAGCACTCTCTGCTGGTGGCTTCGGTGGGTGGTCCGGCGGGCGCGCTGGTTGCCTGCATCGCCTGGAGCGGACTCGGGCCGCCCTCGCTCGTTTCGACAACGTCAGCCGGTCGACGGCTCCCCGAGCCGGACCAGGTTGAGTCGGTAGGAGCGCACCTGCGGGTCCTCATGCATGGCCGGCAGCGCTGCGGATACCTCGGATGGCAGCCGGTCGAGTACGGCCCGCGGGGCTTCGGGCAGGGTCCGGGATTCGAGGATCTCCAGCCCGGGCACCTGGCGTTCCAGGTCGGCCGGGTTTTCGCAGAACCAGCGGGCGCGGGCGTCGACCTTGCTCAGCGCGTCATGCTGTTCCTGGTTCTGCCGCATCCACTCGCCCCAGCTGTCGAAGGCGGCGAGGCTGCCGGGAAACCGGCCCGCGACCCGGGCAAGCACGTTGTGGACGTCGTGCTTGTCGGGAACCCGAGCACGGCCTCGGCCACGAACATCCACGGCCCCGGGCCGGTGTCCGCGGCGACCTCGAGCCAGTCGTCGTCGAGGACGGACCCGGTCAGGTGCCGGCGGCGGGTGCCGTCGCTGAAGAAGCGGCGGCGCAGCGCCATCGCGTCAGGAAGATCCAGCTCCAGCCACCGACCGCGACCGCGAGCGACGCCCGCCCGTACAGCGGGATCAGCAACGTCTCTGCGACGGCTCCCAGCTCGGCGGCGACGCCCGGGCCGGCCGGCGTCTCCCATTGGCCAGTCATGTGCCACCATCTCCCACTATTGAAAGCGGTTCTCATGACAATAGCCGGAAGGCGTGTGGTGCCCAAGTCAAGGTGGCCAGCTGAGTGGCTCCCCGAGAGTGCGTCGAGTGCCAGGGATGCTGGTCGTCAGGAGCGCCGACTGGTCGGCCGCCACCATCGCCCGGCCTATGGCGAAGGTCGTCGACGACCAGAAACCGCAGAGCACCGTGAGTGACGAGCGGGCCTCGGTGTGGGCAGCTGCGGTGCGGCCCGGAGCCGGTGGTCGCGAACGCATCACAGGCCTCCCGTTGATGAAAACAGTTGTCATCATAGACAGAGGACCTGCGTGGAGACGAACAGGGGCTGGCCGAGGACGAGCCGAGGACCGGGTCGTCGCCGTCGCCCCGTCGGTGCACGAGGCGTGGGTGGACGCCGGGTTCAAGACCACGGTCATCGAGCACGGGGCGGGGCTGGGGATCGTCAGGGAAGAACTCCGCCAGGAAGCCGTCCTTGTCGTAGTTGTGAACCGCGTCCTAGTTGTGAACCGCGCTCACTGGTCGTACTCCTTGAGACAGACGGCGTAGCGGGCTTCGGCCAGCGGTATCGCGTGCCGGTACCAGGCGGACCACTAGTCGGGGTAGGGCACCTCGGCGCGCGCCTTCTGGAGTGCGGCGGCCCACCAGGCAAGCTGGTTGAACAATGTCTTGGCGTAGCCGGGAGCGTCGGGATCAGCTGGCCGACCAGCATCCCAGTTCACGAAATAGTTCGGGAATGCCAGCCCGTCGCGAATGGTCACCGCGTGCAGCTCGGTGAGGACGTTCTCCAGGTGCAGGACTGCGTGTCGACCGCCCGCCGCGCCGCCGTAGCTGACAAAAGCGACCGGCTTCGCGGTCCACTGGGTGAAGTGCCAGTCGATGGCAGCCTTCAGTGACGCCGGGTAACTATGGTTGTATTCGGGGGTTACTAGGACGAACGCGTCTGCGGCGTCGAGCCGCGCGGTCAGGGGTGCCATGCCCGCCGGGCGCGGGTATGAGTCTCCGGCGTACTTCGGCGACGCGGCGGGCAGGGATAGGGGGATCTCAAAGTCGGCGAGGTCGACGACCTCTATGTCGAAGCTCCCATGCGCGGAGGCCTGTTCGGCGACCCATGAGGCCACGACTGGCCCGAACCTCGCCTCGCGCACGCTGCCGACGACGATGACAAGTTTGCTGGTTTCGCTCATGCGTCACATGTTCGGTCGCGCCGGCAGCGGCAGCCAGACCGAGCACAGGCTGGCCCTGATAGGGCCAGCATCGGACGGCGTACCGAGGCCGTGCCGGTCTTACAGTGAAGAGCGTGAGTACGCCGCTGGGTGACTTCCTCCGCGCCAGGCGCGATGCCACCCGGCCCGAGACGCTCGGCCTGCCGGCAGGCCCCCGGCGCCGCGTCCCGGGGCTACGGCGGTCGGAGCTGGCTTCGCTGGCAGGCATCAGCGTTGAGTATCTCGTCCGGATCGAGCAGGGGAGCGACCGCAACCCATCGGCCTCCGTCGTCAACGCGCTCGCCGACGCGCTGCGCCTCGACGTCTCCGAGCGGGAGCACCTGCGATACCTGGCCAAGATCGCCGCTGGCGTGTGTATCGGCCCGCTCACCCAACCTCGGCTGGAGGTCAGGCAGACAGTGCTCAAGCTGCTCGACCAACTCGAGCCAGGGATCGCCCTGGTCACCAACCGCCTGGGTGACATCCTCGCGTACACCAGTGGCTTCGACCTGGTCGCCCGACCGTCGGGGCTGCTCGATACCGACAGGCCCAACCTCACGCGCTTCGTCTTCACCGACAGGCGCGCCCGCGAGATCTTCCCGGAATGGGATCAGATCGCCGACGAACGAGCCTTCGACCTGTGGCTCGGCCCATCGGCCGAGCGCTCGGCCCAACTCAGGGCGGAACTCGCTCCGATCGCCGGCGACGACTTCACCCAGCGGCTGAACCGGCACGCGCTACCACGGCGCGGTCCGCTGCGGTGGACACACCCCGTGGTTGGTGAACTGCGGCTTGACCGCGAGGTCATGGAGCTCCCACCCGCCGATGCTCAGCAGTTGGTGGCATTCCTTCCCGCCGACGACACGACCGCCGACACGTTGAACCGGTTGTGCAGGAGGGGCGGTACCAGCCTGCGTGCCGTCAACTGAGCAAATATGGCGGCACGCCGCCACTCTTATCGAAGTCAAGCAGGTCCAGGAGGGTTGCGAGCAGCTGCTCGCCGTCCGGGCGGGGGATCCTGGCGGTCGCCACCTCGACCGGGGCGGTCCACCGGGAGACCGCGTGCGCGGTCTGCTGGCCGTCGGCGGTGAGGTGGAGCCGGTAGTGACGCCGGTCGGCGGGGTCCTGCTGGCGGCCAACGAGCCCTTTGCGGCGCAGGGCCGCCACGGCGTCGCTGACGGTGGGGTCGGCCACGTCGAGTTCACGTGCCAGTGCGCTGGTTCGGGCCGCCGGGGGTGGTCCCGCGTAGAGGCGGGCGAGGACCCGAAGCTGGGTGGGGGACAGGTCGTGCGCCTCGGCCGAGCGGCGGGCGAGCACCTGCAGGGCCTCGCCGATCCGGTCGAGGGCGGCCACGATCTTCGCGTCGAGCCCGGGGTGGCGTTCCTCGGGGGTGCCGGGCGGCCTCACGCGCGCGGTCCGAACGCCGCGTGTAGCGCCAGCACCGCTGCCTCCTGCCGTTGGGACTTTCCCGGGTTCGCGACGGCCGACCCGCCGCGAGGGTCGTACCGGGGAACGTCGGAACCCGCGAGTGGACCTTAGCAATCCGGTCCGCCCGGACCAGATCGTTAGGAGTCCTTGACATCAAGGGTCGTCCCGCACATGGTTCTCCTTTTCGACTGAAATTGTCGAGATGGCGGCCGGTACCGGGTTGGGCCGTGCGGCGCGTGAGCGTTGCCGGACCGGGTGGGTCCGGTCCGCGCCCGTGGGGGAACACCAAGGAGGCGAGCATGCCGAAGCTTGCCCGCAGTGACTGGTACGACCTGGCCCGCGACACCAACTGGTCGTTTGGTTACGTGTCCGAGCAGGACGTCTTCCCAGAGGAGCTGTCGGGGACGGGCCGGGTCTCAGCCGAGGGGTGGCTGGCCTGGGACGAGCCATACAAGATCACTTATCGGGAGTACGTGCACAACCAGGTGACGAAGGACACCACGACGTACTCGGTCAAGAACGCGATCGCCCGCTCGGCGCTGTTCGAGAAGCTCGACCCGGGATGGAAGTCGGTGATCCTGGCGCACTATGGCGCGATCACGATGCCGGAGTACCTCGCCTCCATCGGTGAGGCGCGGATGGGCCGGTTCGGGCGGGCGGCGGCGTGCTCGCCTACATGGGGCTGTCGCCGTCCGAGCAGGGACAGGACGCCACCGGCTACGCCTGGGCACAGGCCGCGGCGGCGGGCGCAACCGGCGCCAGGGCGGCACGGCGATGACGCCCGGGGGGCAGGTGACCCCCGGGGCGCAGGAGCACTCCCACGAGCACGTCCACGTCCACGAGCACTCCGAGGGGGCCCGATGGCTCTGCTGCCGCTGAGCGCGGTTTTCGAGCACGACTTCGTGTCGCTGCTGGTGGCGGTGGACGACGCCGACACCGTCGAGGCACTGCACGCCGCAATCGAGAAGGACAACCCCGACCAGACGCTGGTCGTGGAGGACCGCAACGGCTACGTGCGCATCAACGCGCCCCGCTTCCTGCGGGTCACCCGCGCCAGCCTGGAGGAGGCCGCCGGCCGGTCCGTCCCGCTCGCCACCCTCGAACCCGCCCTCGCCGGCTTTGCCGGGCGGATGCGGTACGTGAGCGACGACGAACTCGTCTGGTACCTGGACCGGAAGGACTGAGGATGACTACCGCCCCCACGACGAGGCCCCTGCGCACCTGGAGTGTGTTCGACGGGGCCCGCCGCAAGCCGAACGAGTACGAGACCGTCACCGGCCACTTCCACTACCACTTCGGGCGGCAGCCGGCCCCGTTCGATCTTGATCCTGACAGTCCGATCAACCGGTGGTACCTACGCTACCGCGAGGGCTCGCCGCTGCGGGGCGTGGACTGGGAGGCGTTCCGCGACCCCGCCCAGCTCAACTACCGCCGCTACATCGCCCTGCAGCACGACCGGGAGATCTACGCCGAAGGCGTCGTCGACCACGTCGAGGCCCTCGATGCGGATGCCGGCCTGAACCCGGCCTGGGTGGGTGTCCTCGCGCGGCTTTACCTGCCCGCCCGCTACCTGTTCCACGTGTTGCAGATCACCAGCCTGTACGTCGGCCAGCTCGGACCCAGCGCCTACGTCAGCAACGCCGCGTTCTTCCAGGCCGCCGACGAACTGCGCGCCCTGCAGTGGATCGCCTACCGGGCCAAGGCGCTGTCGTTGGTCCATGGCGCCGACCTCGCCGACAGCCGGGCCACCCGACGGTTCTGGGAAGACGACCCGGCCTGGCAACCCGCCCGGGAGGCGCTGGAGCGGTTGCTGGTCGCCTACGACTGGGCGGCGGCCTTCACGGCGCTGAACCTCGTCGTCAAGCCGGCGCTCGACACCCTGCTCAAGACCGCTCTCGCCGACCTCGCGGACGCCAACGGCGACGGCCTGACCGCCCAACTGCTGCGCGAGTCCGGCGTCGACGGCGCCCGCAGCCGGGCGTGGAGCGCGGCCCTGGCCCGCCACGCCATCGCCGGACGCCCCGACAACGCCGCGGTTCTCGCCGCCTGGGAAGAAAACTGGCGCCCCCGCGCGGAAAAGGCCGTCGCGGGCTTGGCGGCCCTGTTCGGCGATGCCCCGAACCCGGCGAGCCCGGCCGAGGTCGCCACCACCGTTGCCGCGACCACCGCGGCGTTCCGTGCCTCCTGGACCGGCACGGCGGATCCCGCCTGAACCTCCGGCCTCCACCACCGATCCGCCTCCCGGGAAGGACCCATGTCCGTCACCGACGACTACCTGACCAACAACGCCGCCTACGCGAAGACCTTCGCCGGGCCGCTTCCGCTGCCGCCGTCCAAGCACATCGCCGCCGTCGCCTGCATGGACGCACGGCTCAACGTCTACGCGATCCTCGGCCTGGGCGACGGCGAGGCTCACGTCATCCGCAACGCCGGCGGCGTCGTCACCGACGACGAGATCCGTTCCCTCGCGATCAGCCAGCGCCTGCTTGGCACCCGCGAGATCATCCTGATCCACCACACCGACTGCGGCATGCTGACCTTCACCGACGACGATTTCAAACGCTTCTTTCTGATGGCACCATATTTCTGACGACACCGGGCTTCGTCCGCCGTCGGGGTGCTTCGGGGATCAGTACCGTCGATCCGCGAAGCATCTCCGGGGGGAGCCAGGTGAGTGGGGCCGGCGGGAGGCGCCGGAGCCGATAATTCCTGGCCTGACCCGCCGGCACCACCCGTCACCTGGTCAGTGGGTCAGCCGCGCTTGCGGCCGGACTCGCCGAGAGTGATCTGGTCGCCGTTGACGATGCCGGCCCGGCGCAGCGCCTCGGCGATCGCGCCGTCCGGCACACTGGATCCGCTGCGGCCACCGGAACCCCCGCGGCCACCGGAACCGTTCCTGCCACCGGAACCGCCACGACCGCCCGTGCCACCGCGTCCACCGGAACCGCCGGCACCACCGGCACCGCGACCCCCGGCACCACCACGTTCGCCACTCGCGGTGCCCCGGCCGCCATCCCGCTGATCACCACGATCACGGCTCCCGCCGCGTCCGGCGCCTCCGCCGCCACGTCCGGCGCCTCCGCCGCCACGTCCGGCGCCCGCACCCGCGGCTCCTCGCCGGTCACCCTCGCCGTCCCGGCGACCCGGACCCCCGGCACCGGCCTCGTCGTCCAGCCGCAGCGTCAGCGAGATCCGCTTGCGTGGGATGTCGACGTCGAGAACCTTCACCGTCACGATGTCGCCGGGCTTGACGACCTCGCGCGGATCGCTGACGAAGTTCTTCGACATCGCCGACACGTGCACCAGGCCGTCCTGGTGAACGCCGATGTCGACGAAGGCCCCGAACGCGGCGACGTTCGTGACGGTTCCCTCCAGGGTCATGCCGGGGACCAGGTCCGCGAGCGTCTCGATCCCCTCGGTGAATGCCGCCGTCCTGAAGGCCGGCCGCGGGTCACGGCCGGGCTTCTCCAGCTCGGCGAGGATGTCGGTGACGGTCGGCAGGCCGAAGGTGTCGTCGACGAACTCGCTCGGCTTCAGGGCTCGCAGGACCGCGCCGTTGCCGATAAGGGAGCCGAGGTCGCCGCCGGTCGCCGCGAGGATGCGCCGCACCACCGGGTAGGACTCGGGGTGCACGCTGGAGGCGTCCAGCGGATCCCCCCCGCCGGGGATGCGCAGGAAGCCGGCGCACTGCTCGAACGCCTTCGGCCCGAGGCGGGGGACGTCCTTCAGCGCGGCCCTGGTCTGGAACGGCCCGTGCGTGTCGCGGTGGCGCACCATGCTCTCCGCGAGGCTCGCCCCGATTCCGGACACCCGGGTCAGCAGCGGGGCGGACGCGGTGTTGACGTCCACCCCCACCGCGTTCACGCAGTCCTCGACCACCGCGTCCAGGGATGACGACAGCCGGGACTCGGACAGGTCGTGCTGGTACTGCCCAACCCCGATCGACTTCGGGTCGATCTTCACCAGCTCCGCGAGCGGGTCCTGCAGCCGCCGGGCGATCGACACGGCCCCGCGCAGCGAGACGTCGAGCCCGGGGAGCTCCGCCGCGGCATAAGCGGACGCCGAATACACCGACGCCCCCGCCTCCGACACTGTCACCTTCGTCAGCGACAGCTCCGGGTGCCGGCGGATGAGGTCCTCGGCGAGCTTGTCGGTCTCCCGGGAGGCCGTCCCGTTCCCAATCGAGATCAGGTCGACGCGGTGCTCCCGGGCGAGCCGGGCCAAGGTGGTGATCGACTCGTCCCACCGCCGTGCCGGGACGTGCGGATGAATGGTGTCGGTGGCGACCACCTTGCCGGTCGGGTCGACCACGGCGACCTTCACTCCGGTGCGGTACCCCGGGTCGAGACCCATGGTCGCCCGGGTCCCGGCCGGCGCCGCGAGCAGCAGGTCACGCAGGTTCGCCGCGAACACCCGCACGGCGGTGTCCTCGGCGGCCGTCCACAGCCGCATCCGCAGATCGACGCCGAGGTGCACAAGGATGCGGGTGCGCCAGGCCCAGCGGACCGTGTCGAGGAGCCACCGGTCCGCCGGCCGGCCCGCGTCGGAGATCCCGAACGTCTCGGCGATCCGCGTCTCGTAGTCGGTCGGCCCGGGCGGCGGGGCGGCGTCCGGCTCCGCGGGCACGCCCGGTTCGAGGGCCAGGTCGAGGATCTCCTCCTTCTCCCCCCGGAACGCCGCGAGGATGCGGTGCGACGGCAACGAGGTGAACGGCTCGGAGAAGTCGAAGTAGTCCGAGAACTTCGCCCCCGCCTCCTCCTTGCCCTCCCGGACCCGGGAGACCAGGACACCACGCGACCACATTCGCTCGCGCAGCGTGCCGATCAGGTCAGCGTCCTCGGCGAACCGTTCGACGAGGATCGCCCGCGCCCCCTCCAGCGCGGCACCCGCGTCGGCCACGCCCTTCTCCGGATCGACGTAGGCCGTCGCTGTGGCGTACGGGTCGAGCGAGGGGTCGCCCAGCAGGCTCTCCGCCAGCGGTTCGAGGCCGGCCTCCCGGGCGATCTGCGCCCTGGTCCGCCGCTTCGGCTTGAAGGGCAGGTAGATGTCCTCCAACCGGGCCTTGGAGTCGGCGGCGAGGATCTGCGCCTCCAGGGCGTCGTCCAGCTTGCCCTGCGACCGGATCGACTCGAGGATCGCGCCGCGCCGATCCTCCAGCTCCCGCAGGTAACGCAGCCGTTCCTCCAGCGTGCGCAGCTGCGTGTCGTCGAGGGTGCCGGTCGCCTCCTTGCGGTAGCGGGCGATGAAGGGCACGGTGGCACCACCGTCGAGCAGGTCGACCGCCGCCGTCACCTGCCCCTGGCGCACGCCGAGCTCCTCGGCGATCCGCTGATGGATGGACTGCTGCGGGACAGATGTCGTCGTCACAATCCCTGATCCGCCTTCTCGTCGATCTTCGGTCGCCGGGCCGGGGGCCGGCCGCGTCGTCGTCGCTCGGGCGCCGTGCGGTGAGACCCGCGCCGACGCTCTGACTGCGAGACTACGGGTGATCACGCGGTTTTCCGCCCGCGGGCGGCGGTCCCGGCGCGGGTTCCCGTGTTCCCGCAGCCTCCTGGTTTCGAGCGCCGGCCTCCTGGTCTCGGCTGCCAGCCTCCTGGTCTCGGGCATCGTCCCCGCGTGGCGCGGTTACGGCGGCGACCGGCCCGGCCCGGCGTGGCCCGCCTGGCCGGAGACCCGGTTCCGGGGTGGCCGGGTCGTTTCCGCTACCAGCTCTGATGAGCTGGGCGGTCTGATTGTGTTGCGGGGTATATCCCATTGGTTCGGCATGACCTACGATGTGCCCGTGCACACTGGGGACGGGGCTGTCGGCGCGGGCCGCGTGTATTCTCGGCATTCCGCCGCCGAGGTCGCGGTGAGTGGCCGGGCGGGCTCCCGTGGGGGCGACCCGCGCTTTGCCGCGTCGGGCCGCGAGGTGAGCCGCGGGAGTACCCTGGGCTCCATCTGTGGCCCGATCGCCGGTGGAAGTGGGCTCGACGGAATTTGCCACGAGGCTTTCCTGTATCAAGGCGACGCCGGTTTCCTCAGCGCAACGCACGATTTCGTGCTCGCCGGGCTCGCGGCCGACGAGGCCGTCCTGGTCGCCGTGACACAGCCGCGGATACGCCAGTTACGCGCCGCCCTCGGTCGGGCCGCGCAGCGCGTCTCTTTTCTCGACATGGCCGAGCTCGGTCGTAATCCGGCCCGGATTATTTCGGCCTGGCAGGATTTTCTGGACCTCGGTGTCGAACGCGGTCGGCTGGTACGGGGGATCGGCGAGCCGATCTGGCTGGACCGGTCCGGCCCGGAGCGGCGAGAATGCATGCTGCACGAGGCGTTGCTCAACGAGGCGTTCGCCGCGCCGCCGGCGTGGCGGCTGCGGTGCCTCTATGATGTGGGCCGGAT
>NZ_CDWWEW010000170.1:0-10604 GCF_977966315.1 Frankia sp. CeRuru1 | reverse complement strand
GGGCGGGGGCCTGCGTCGTGCGTTGCTGCCGGACCTGTCCGCGCGCCGGGGGGTGCGGCGGACCCGGGGCTGGCATGCCGCCACCGGCCTGTGGCTCACCGCCGGTCTGCTCATTCTCTCCGCGACCGGGTTGACCTGGTCGCGCTACGCCGGCGGCCACTTCGGCGAGCTCGTCGACGCGCTGCACGGCCACTCCGCCGAACTGTCCACCGAGGTCGCGCAGGCCCCCGCCGGCTCGGGACACCACCACGACGGTATGGGCGGGAACACCGGTGCCGTCGACCTGGCCGCGATCGACCGGGTCGTCGCGACTGCCCGCGCCGCCGGCCTGGACGGGCCGGTCGAGATCGGTCTGCCCGCCGAGGCGGGCACCGCGTGGACGGTGACCCAGAAGGACAACCAGTGGCCGGTGCGCTTCGACGCGGTCGCGGTCGGCCCCACCGGCCAGAAGATCACCGACCGGGTCGACTACGCCGACTGGCCGGTACCGGCCAAGCTGACCCGCCTGGGGATCAACGCCCACATGGGAACGCTGTTCGGCCTGGCCAACCAGATCCTGCTGGCGGCCCTCGCGATCGGCCTGCTCTGCGTGATCATCTGGGGCTACCGGATGTGGTGGCAGCGCCGGCTTACCCGTGCTGACCAGCCCCGGCCGCTGGGCACGCCCCCGACCCGCGGTGGTTGGCGTCACCTGCCCTGGTGGGCCCTGGCCGCCGGCGTCGCCGTGACCGCCGCCGTTGGCTGGGCGCTGCCGCTGCTCGGCCTCAGCCTCGCCGCCTTCCTCGCCCTCGACCTGGTTGCGGGGCTGCTCGCCCGCACCCGGGCACGCCGACCGCCAGGGATTGAGCCGCGTTCCCACGGATGAGGTCGTCCCGCCTGCGGCGCGGGCGAGGAAGGCTCGGCGGGTGGTCAGGCGTCGCGGAACTTCGGGGCGCGCTTCTCGACGAAGGCCGCCATGCCCTCCTTCTGGTCGGCGGTGGCGAAGGTCGAGTGGAACAGGCGCCGCTCGAACAGGATGCCCTCGGCCAACGGCGTCTCGAAGGCGCGGTTGACCGCCTCCTTGACCATCATGGCCGCGGGCGTGGACATGCCCGCGATCGTCGTGGCCACGGCGATGGCCTCGTCCAGCAGGGTGTCGGCCGGGACGATGCGGGAGACGAGGCCGGCGCGGTCGGCTTCCTGCGCGTCCATCATCCGGCCGGTCAGGCACAGTTCCATCGCCTTGGCCTTGCCGATGGCGCGGGTGAGCCGCTGCGAGCCCCCCATGCCGGGGATCACCCCGAGGGTGATCTCCGGCTGGCCGAAGCGGGCCGTGTCGGCGGCCAGCAGGACGTCGCACATCATCGCCAGCTCGCAGCCGCCGCCCAGGGCGTAGCCCGCGACGGCCGCGACCAGCGGCTTGCGGACCCGGGTGAGCGCGTCCCAGCCGGCGAACCAGTTACGGCCGTAGACGTCGCTGAACGACTGGTCGGCCATCTCCTTGATGTCCGCGCCGGCGGCGAACGCCCGCGCGGAGCCGGTCAGCACGATCGCGCCGACCGAGGCGTCGCCGTCCAGCTCGGCGGCCGCGGCGGTCAGCTCGGTCATCACCTGGCTGTTCAGCGCGTTCAGGGCCTTCGGCCGGTTGAGCGTGATCAGCGCGACGCCGGCGGCGGGGCGGCTGACGACGATGGTCTCGGGGGTGGTCATCGGGTCTCCTCGGCCACGGTCTGGTCGTGGGCGGCGCTGGTGAGGGCGGTGATGACGGCGGAGAAGTCGCGTCCCGGGCCGTCCTGGTCGACGAATGCGGCGTAGATGCTGGCGGCGCGGCGGCCGAGCTCCGCGTCGACCCCGGTCTCGGTGGCGGCGGCGGTGGCGAGGCCGAGGTCCTTGAGCATCAGGCCGGCGGCGAACCCGCCCTGGTAACCGCGGTTTGCCGGGCTCGCCGGCACCGGGCCGGGCACCGGGCAGTTCGAGGTCAGCGCCCAGCACTGCCCGGAGGACACCGACGCGACGTCGAAGAACGCCTGGTCGGTCAGGCCGAGGGCGCGGCCGAGGACGAACGCCTCGCTGACGCCGATCATCGTGATGCCCAGCAGCATGTTGTTGCAGATCTTGGCGGCCTGGCCGGCGCCGGAGCCGCCGCAGTGGATGATCCGCCGGCCCATCGCGGCGAGCACAGAGGAGGCGTCGGTGACCGTCGCCTCGTCGCCGCCGAGCATGAAGGTCAGCGTGGCGGCCTCGGCGCCGGCGACCCCGCCGGACACGGGGCTGTCGCAGGCGCGGTGGCCGGCGGCGAGCGCGGCGGCGGCCGCGGCCCGTGCGTCGGCGACGCCGACCGTCGAGCAGTCGACGAACAGGGTGCCGGAACGGGCCTTCGGCAGGATCGCCGTGTAGCAGTCGAGCAGGTGGCGGCCGGACGGGAGCATGGTGATGACCGTGTCCGCGTCGGCGACGGCGCCCGCCGGGTCGGCCGCGACGGACACCCCGGCCGCGGCGGCCCGGCCCGCCGCGGCCGGCACCGGGTCGTACCCGGCGACCTGGGCGCCGGCCCGGGCCAGGTTGGCCGCCATCGGGCCGCCCATGTTCCCGAGCCCGAGGAAGGCAACCCGCCGCCCCGCCGCGTCGGCGGCGGCCTGGCCGGTCATCGGATCACCCGCCGGCGGGCGCGGGCGAGGCCCCGGGCGAGGTCGAGATCGAGGTCGCCGCCGGCCGGCGTGGTGAAGAACTCGGCGACGAGGGCGTCGTCGACGTCGGCGAGTGTGCTGGGCGCCCAGCGCGGGGAGCGGTCCTTGTCGATGATCTGGGCGCGGATCCCCTCGGCCAAGTCGTGGTGGCGCAGGCAGGCGGCGGAGATCCGGAACTCCTGGACGAGCGCCGCGGCCAGATCCGGGAGGGCTGCGGCGCGGCGCAGCGCGGCGAGGGTGACGGTGAGCGCCGTCGGGGACTTCGCCGCGATCGCGTCGGCAGCGGCGGCGGCCGCCGGGTCGCCGTGCGCGCGCAGCCGCTCGAGGATCGCCTCGACCGTGTCCGCGGCGTAGCAGGAGTCGATCCACTCCTGCGCGGCCGCGAGGGGCCCCGGGCCGGCGGGGACGGCCAGCGTCTCGACCGCCTTCACCGGCGGCGTGCCGGCGGCCAGGAGGCCGACGAGCTCCGGCAGCCTCTCGGCGGGGACGAGATGGTCGGCGAGCCCGCCGGTGATCGCGTCGGCGGCGGACAGGGTGCCGGCGGTGAGCGCGGCGTGGGTGCCCGTCTGGCCGGGCATCCGGGACAGCAGCCAGGTGCCGCCGACGTCGGGCACGAACCCGATGCCGGTCTCCGGCATGCCGATCCTGGAGCGCTCGGTGACGACGCGGACCGAGCCGTGCGCGGAGATCCCGACGCCGCCGCCCATCACCAGGCCGTCCATCAGCACGACGTAGGGCTTCGGGTAGCGGGCGACGAAGGCGTTCAGCCGGTACTCGTCGGCCCAGAAGTCGACGGACCCGGTGCTGCCCGACCGGGCGTCGTGGTAGATCGAGCGGATGTCGCCGCCGGCGCACAGCCCGCGCTCGCCGGCGCCGTCGACGAGCACGCAGGTGATCGAGTCGTCGGTGGCCCAGTCGGCGAGCGCCTCGGTCATCGCGAGCACCATGGCGTGGGTCAGCGCGTTGATGGCCTTGGGCCGGTCGAGGGTGAGCCGGCCGACGGGGCCGTCGACCCGGCGGATCACCTCGTCGGTGCCCTCGGCCAGCGCGCCAGCGGTCATCGGGCGTCCGCCAGCAGCGCGCGGGACACGATCACCCGCATGATCTCGTTGGTGCCCTCGAGGATCTGGTGCACCCGCAGGTCTCGCACGATCTTCTCCAAACCGAACTCGGTGAGGTATCCGTAGCCCCCGTGCAGTTGCAGGGCCTCGTTCGCGACGGTGAAGCCGGCGTCGGTGACGAAGCGCTTGGCCATCGCGCACAGCTGGGTGGCGGCCGGGTCGCCGCGGTCGAGCGCGTCCGCGGCCTGCCAGAGCAGGGCGCGGGACGCGGCCACCTCAGTGCCCATGTCGGCGAGCCGGAACCGCAGCGCCTGCGCGTCGGCCAGCGGCGCCCCGAACGCGTGGCGTTCCCCCAGGTAGCGCACGGTGCGGTCGAGCGCCGACCGGGCGCCGCCCAGCGAGCAGGCGGCGATGTTGAGCCGGCCGCCGTCGAGCGCCCGCATCGCCGCCGGGAAGCCCGCCCCTTCGGGGCCGAGGCGGTTGCCCGCCGGCACCCGGACGCCGTCGAGCATGACCTGGCGGGTGGGCTGTGCCTTCCAGCCCATCTTGCCTTCGTCCGGGCCGAACGACAGGCCGGGGGTGCCGCGCTCGACGACGAACGCTGAGATGCCGGCGGGTCCGCTCGCACCGGTCCGCGCGAACACGACGTAGACGTCGGAGACGCCGGCGCCGGAGATGAACTGCTTGACGCCGTCGAGCAGGTAGTCGTCACCGTCGCGGCTGGCCCGGGTGGTGATCGCCGCCGCGTCCGAGCCGGCCGACGGCTCGGTCAGGCAGTAGCTGCCGAGCCGGGCCATCGCGCACATCTCCGGCAGAACCCGGGCGCGCAGCTCGTCGTCGCCGTACTGGTCGATCAGCCAGGCGACCATGTTGTGGATGGAGATGTACGCGGCGATCGACGGGCAGCCGGCGGCCAGCTCCTCGAAGATGAGGACCACGTCGAGGCGGCCCAGCCCGGAGCCGCCGACGTCCTCGGCGACGCAGATCCCGCCCATGCCGATCTCGCCGGCCCGGCGCAGCACGTCCACCGGGAAATGCTGGGTCTGGTCCCATTTGACGGCGTTCGGCGCGAGGAACTCGTCGGCGAAATCGCCGGCGGTCTCGCGGAGCGCGCGCCGCTCAGGTGACAGCGTCTCCACCGGTCGCCGTCACTTCATCGTGGGGATGACGAAGCTGGCCTGTTCCCGGACCCGGGCGCTGGGCCAGCGGGAGGTGACGGTCTTCGTCTTCGTGTAGAAACGGATCGAGTCCGGCCCGTGCTGGTTCAGGTCGCCGAATCCGGAACGCTTCCAGCCGCCGAACGTGTGGTATGCGATGGGCACCGGGATGGGCACGTTCACGCCGACCATTCCGGTGTTCACCCGGTGGGTGAAGTCCCGGGCGGTGTCCCCATCCCTGGTGAAGATCGCCACGCCGTTGCCGTACTCGTGCTCGTTCGGCAGCCGCAGCGCCTCCTCGTAGTCGGCGGCGCGCACGACCGAGAGCACCGGGCCGAAGATCTCCTCCCGGTAGATCCGCATCGCCGGGGTGACGTGGTCGAACAGCGACGCGCCGAGGTAGAAGCCCTGCTCGTGCTCGGTGCCCGCGAGCGGGTTGCCGCTGCCGTCGACGACCAGGCTCGCGCCCTCCTCGACGCCGGAGCTGAGGTAGTCGCGGACCCGGGCCACGGCCGCGGGGGTGACCAGCGGGCCGATCTCGGTGGCGTCGTCCAGCGCCGGCCCGATCCGCAGCGCCGTGACCCGCGCGGCGAGCCGCTCGACCAGGGCGTCCGCCGTCGCCTCGCCCACCGGGACGGCGACCGAGATCGCCATGCAGCGCTCGCCAGCCGACCCGTAGCCGGCGCCGACCAGGGACTCCACCGCGTGGTCGAGGTCCGCGTCCGGCATGACGACCATGTGGTTCTTCGCCCCGCCGAAGCACTGCGCCCGCTTGCCGTGCGCGGCGGCGGTGGCGTAGACGTACTGGGCGATGTCGGACGACCCGACGAAGCCGACCGCCTCGACCCGGGGGTCCGTCAGCAGCGCGTCCACGGCCTCCTTGTCGCCGTTGACGACGTTGAACACGCCCGGCGGCAGGCCGGCGTCCAGGAACAGCTCCGCCAGCCGCAGCGGCACCGAGGGGTCACGCTCCGACGGCTTGAGCACGAATGCGTTACCGCAGGCCAGCGCCGGTGCCGCCTTCCAGAGCGGGATCATCGCAGGGAAGTTGAACGGGGTGATCCCGGCGACGACCCCGAGGGGCTGGCGCATCGAGTACACGTCGATGCCGGTGCCGGCCGCGTCCGAGTACTCGCCCTTGAGCAGGTGCGGGATGCCGGTGGCGAACTCGACCACCTCCAGGCCGCGCTCGATGTCGCCGTGCGCGTCGGCCACCGTCTTGCCGTGCTCTGCGGCGAGCAGCCGGGCGAGCGAGTCCTGCTCGGCCCGGACCAGTTCGAGGAAGCGCGCCAGCACCCTGGCCCGGCGCTGGGGGTTGAGCCGGGCCCAGCCGGGCTGGGCGTCGGCCGCCGCCGCGACGGCGTCGGCCACCTCTGCGCGCGACGCCAGTGGTACCCGCGCCTGCTCCCGCCCGGTACTCGGGTCGTAGACGGCACCGAAACGACCCGAGGTGCCCGGGACCGGCTTTCCGCCGACGTGATGCGTGAGTTCTCGCATGAGAAATTTCGCCTGACCTTCCGAAAGTGCGCAGCCTGCATCGCCCCGGCGGCCGCGGCGCGCCGGGAGAAGGATGTGAAGAAAGAAGGAGTGCGAAAGCCGCCGGGAATCAGTCGAAATGTCGCCGGGCGGCTCGGAAGGGGGCATGAAAAAGCAGGGCTGACATGCGTTCCGACTCCATCCTCGTGGAAGTACACGGTCGCCCACGGCCGGTATCCTGGCTCCCGGATCGGCGCGGACTCCTGCCTTCCCGGCACGCGGCCAGTGGCATCACGGGAGTCCGGCTCCCCGGTCACAGTGGCGGGACCGCGCCGGATTCACACCGGCTTCCCTGACACCATGGACCTTGGTAGGGGACCATAAAGTAGGACACCATACTATGTCCAGTAGTCGCGGCCCGTGTCGGTGTGACGTCGATCCGTGGCAGCCGTGTCCCCGGGCTCCGCCCGCCCGGCCGCCGGAGCGGGGGCTGGCCCGAGGCGGGAAGGACCGCCGGCGGCTCGGGCCGGTCCTGACCGCCGGTGTGCTCGTCGTCGCGGCGATGGCCGATCTGTGCCTCTTGCCCGGTTGGGCTCCGGTCGCGTAGCGTGGCGTTGCCGTGGTGTTCGGGAAGCCGGTGTGATGCCGGCGCGGCCCTCGCCACTGTGATCGGGAAGTCTCGGGTCTGGTCCGCGGTGCGGCGGAAGTCACTGGGCGTGTTCGCCTGGGAAGGCTGACCTGGAGGCGTCGACCCGTCAGCCAGGAGACCGGCCACGGCATCGAGTGACCCATCCACGAGGTGCTGGAGAGGCGGTCCGCGTGAGCGTGCCTGCTTGTGCTGAGTCTGATCCCGCGCTTTCGGCAGCCGCTGCCGACGCGCCCGCGCGGCCGTCGCGACGCCGCCGGCCCGGCCGGCCGCGTCGCCGGACCGCCGTCGCTGCGGTGCTGGCCGGCGTGCTGGCGATGGTCTCGCTGGCGGCCTGCGGGGACGACGACGGTGACGAGGCCGGTGGCTCCGCAGCCCTCGACGCGCGCGGGTGCGTGACGTCGTTCAACGCCGAGACCGACTACTTCCCGGTGAAGTCGACGTTCGAGGCGGCCAAGAACGTCACGCTGACCTACCACAACAGCTACCAGGTACTCACGGTCAAGGAGCCGTACCCGGACGGCAAGCCGGAGTCGTACGTGCTGGTGCGCTGCGGCGCGCCGGCACCGGAGCTGACCGGAGACCTCGCCGCCGCCCCGCAGATCGAGGTGCCGATCACCAGCCTCTACTCCGGGTCGACGACCCACCTACCGCTGCTGGTCGACCTGGACGCGGTCGACGTCCTCACCGGGGTCTCCAGCGCCAGCCTGGTCTCCAGCCCTGAGGTGCGCGAGCAGATCGACGCCGGCAAGGTCGTCGAGTACGCCCCGAACTACCAGATCGACGTGGAGAAGGTGGTCAGCGCCGCCCCCGACGTCCTGATGACCGACGGGACGGACTCGCCCGAGTACGCGACGATCCGCAAGGCGGGCGTGACGGTCGTCGCCAACGCCGAATGGCTGGAGGGCGACCCGCTCGGCCGGGCCGAGTGGATCAAGGTGATGGCGGCGCTCACCGGCGACGAGGAGCAGGCCGCCAAGGTCTTCGGCCAGATCCAGACCGACTACTCCGCCATCGCGGACAAGGCGACCGCCGCCGGGGTCACCCCGGTGAAGGTGCTGCCCGGCTCGATGTACGAGGGCACCTGGTACATGCCGTCCGGCGGCAGCTACGTCGGCAAGCTGCTGTCGGACGCGGGCGCGACCTACCCGTGGGAGGACGAGACCGACACCGGCAGCCTGGAACTCAGCTTCGAGGCGGTGTTCGCCGACGGCGGCGACGCGCCGGTCTGGCTGGCCGACGGCGAGTGGGACACGGTCGGCGACGCGGTCGCCGAGGACCCCCGCTACGGCACCCTCGCCGCGGCGCAGCCCGGCGGCCAGGTCTGGACGAACACCCTGGCCATCGGGCCCGGCGGCGGCAACGACTACTGGGAGCGCGGCGTGACCCGGCCCGACCTGGTGCTCGCCGACCTGGTCGCGATCCTGCACCCCGAGCTCGTGCCCGGCCACACGTTCGTCTTCTACAAGAAGCTGAGCTGACCGTGCCGTCCGCGCCGCCGGCGTCCGCGCGCCGGCGCCTCCGGCGCGCGCTGGGGCTCGGCGGGCTCGCGGCCGGCGTCGCCGCGCTGTTCGCCCTCGCCCTCGCGATCGGCTCGGTGCACGTCCCGCTGCCCGAGGTGCTGCGGGTGCTGACCGGGGCGGATCCGCACGACCCCCGGTGGGCCGTGGTGATCGAGCAGGTGCGGCTGCCGCGCGCGGTGACGGCGGCCCTGGCCGGCGCCGCGCTCGCCGTCGCCGGCCTGCAGATGCAGACCCTGTTCCGCAACCCGCTGGCCGACCCGTACTCGCTCGGCGTGAGCGCGGGCGCGAGCCTGGGCGTCGCGATCGTCGTCGCCGGCGTCGGCGGCACCGGCGGGGCGTTCGCCGCCGGCGCGCTCGGCGCCGGGCGCCTCGGGGTGGTGGCGGCGGCCGCCGGCGGCGCGGCGGTCGTGCTCGCCGCGGTGCTCACCCTGGCCCGCTGGGTCCGTTCCGTCGTCACCCTCCTGGTGATCGGCGTGGTGCTCAGCTCGGCGGTCAGCTCGATCGTGTCGCTGCTGCTGGCCTGGACCGCGCCGCAGCGCGCGATCCAGTTCTTCACCTGGCAGCTCGGCAGCTTCTCCGGCACCTCCACCGACGACCTGGCCGTGTTCGTCCCGGTGGCGGCGGCCGGGATCGCGGTCGGGCTGGCGAGCGCCAAGCCCCTGAACGCCCTGCTGCTCGGCGAGAGCTACGCCAGCACGATGGGCGTGCGCGTCCGCCGGGTCCGCACCGCCGTCCTGGCCAGCTCCTCGCTGCTCGCCGGGGCGGTGACCGCGTACTGCGGCCCGGTGGCGTTCCTCGGGATCGCCGTGCCGCACATCGCGCGCCGGCTGCTCGCCACCTCCGACCACCGGGTGCTGCTGCCCGGCGTCGCACTGACCGGGGCGCTCGTCGCGCTGGCCTGCTCCATCGTCGCCCAGCTGCCCGGCACCGACCTGCTCCTGCCGATCAACGTCGTGACGTCGCTGGTCGGCGCGCCGGTCGTCATCGCCGTGCTGCTGCGCGCGCGCTCCTCGGTGGCGGGCGTGGCGTGACGGCCGACATGGCGGGAGAGAGGGCGGGTGACCCGGCGGGCCGCGCGGCGGCCGGCGCGGCCGCGGTGAGCGCCGGCCTGCAGGCCGGCGGCGGTCTCGAGCTGCGCGCGCTCACCGTCGGATACCGTCTCGGGCGGACGGCGCGGCTGGCCCGCCGCGAACGCCCGATCCTCACCGAGGTGGTGGCGGCCGCGCGGCGCGGCGAGCTGACCGTGTTCCTCGGCCCGAACGGCGCCGGCAAGTCGACGCTGCTGCGCACCCTGGCCGGCCTCCAGCCGCCGCTCGCCGGCGCGGCCCTGCTCGACGGCGTGGACCTGCGTTCGCTGACGTCGGCGGAGCGGGCCCGGCGGGTCGCTGCCGTGCTCACCGACCGGATCGACCTCGCAATGATCACGGCACGTGACCTGGTAGCGCTCGGCCGGCATCCGCACACGGGCGTGACCGGCGCGCTGGGCGCCCATGACCAGGAAGTCGTCACCTGGGCGCTGGACGCGGTGGCCGCCGGGCACCTGGCCAACCGGGAGGCCGACGAGCTGTCCGACGGCGAGCGCCAGCGGGTCCTGGTCGCCCGCGCGCTCGCGCAGGAGCCGAGCCTGCTGCTGCTCGACGAGCCGTCCGCCTTCCTCGACGCCCCGTCCCGGGTGGCGCTGACGGCCCTGCTGCGCCGGCTCGCCCGGGAGCGCGACCTCGCCGTCGTCGTGTCCACGCACGAGCTGGAGCTCGCGCTGCGCGTCGCGGACGCGGTCTGGCTGGTCGACCGGGAACGCGCGGTGCACACCGGTTCCCCCGAGCACCTCGTCCTCACTGGCCGGATCGCCGCGACCTTCGACAGCGACGAGCTACGCTTCGAGCCGGTCACGGCGACCTTCCGGCCGAGCCCGCCGGCGGTCGGCACGGCCCGCATCCCGCGTGCACCCGCACCACCGGTTGCCGGCCGCAGCCTGGAGACGGCGGGGGGCACACGGGGCGAAGCCACCGCCGAGGAACCGGTGGCAGGGACGGCCGCCGCGGCGGGCCACCGGCCGTGGGGCGCCCCCGCGGCGG
>NZ_CDWWEW010000169.1:0-10653 GCF_977966315.1 Frankia sp. CeRuru1 | reverse complement strand
CGCCTGACATTCATCAATATTATAAAAATATAACGAGATACCAGAGATGCCACGACCCGGCCGCGGCGAGAGCACCGAAAGGGATTTCCGCGCGGCAGGTCGCCGGGTACTGTCGGCATGTCCTGCTATTTTTTCTTTCTTCCGGTGAAATCCGGCTCCGGATCCATCCCGCTGCCCGTGAAGGAACACCGCAACGATGCCGCTTGCCTCAGCCCGGCTCCTGGTAGCGCTCCTGCTGCACGAACAGCACCGCGTCGAGCCCGCGGGTGTGCTCCTCCGCTATCCTTCCCCGCCTCCCGCGGAACGCCATCTCGTCCGCGCGGCGACGGCGCTCGCCGCCGGCCGGGCGAAAGGAGCGCTGCGGGAGCTGCGGGAGAGCGAACACGACCCGACCGACCCCGATCACCTGGCGGCGCACGAGGCGCTCTACCTCGCCGCGCTGGCTCTCGACCTCAACTGGTCCCCCGATGACGTCGGCGTCGTCCGGGCCTGGGCCACGAGGACGTTCGCTCCGCCTCCGGTTGGGCCCGCCGCGCGTCCCGGTGTACCCGGTCCGCGCCGGGAACGCCCGGCCCACCGGGCCCACCGGGCCAATTGGGCGCCATCCCAGCCGACCCCCCCGACTCCGGGCACTCCGGGCACTCCGGGCACTCCGGTCCGGCCGGATTGGCCGGACCAGCCGGACCAGCCGGACCAGCCGGACCGCCGCGGACCATGACGGACGCCCCGCTGATCGCCTGGACGACGCAGGTCATCGCCCGGCAACGGCACGCACTGCTCGAACCGACGACCGCGGTCATCTGCGTGCTCGGTGCCGAGATCATCCCCGGTATCCGGGTGGCGCGGGCACAGCTGGCCCTGACCGGTCACCGCGTCGACCACCGCGAAACCGGCCGGAGGCACGGGCCCGGCCCCCATCGCTTCCCCCATCACCTGCCCTATCGCCTGCCCCGTCACGTGGTTGTGCACGGTCACAGCGCCGATCCGGCACGCGCCGCACGGACCGCCGACCCTGCCGGAACGCTCGCAATGCAGGCCCTGGACACGGCTGACCTCTTCGTCACCCATCTCGACGAGCTCCCGGTGCCACAGGCGGCGGCGTACGCGCGGATCCTGCGGGCGGATCTGCTGTTCCGGGCGAACCAGGAGGCCGAAGCCGGCATGGCGTTGGACGCGGTCGAGGCCGGCGCCGGGTCCGACCACGCGACACTGGCCCATGCGGCGCTGGTGCGCGGCGACTGGGCCGGCTTCCCGGATGGCGGGGCGCAGACGCTCGGCCGTCGGCCCGGCGGGAGCCCGATCATCCAGTCGCGAACGGCCTATCCGGAACGCGCGGAGGAACTGTGGCAGCGGGCCCTGACCGCCTACGGGCGCGCCGGGTCGGAGGGCGGGCGCGCCGCCGGACTGCTCCGGCTGGCCGGGGCGCCGACGGCGGCAGGCCGGCTGATCCTGCGCAGGGCCCGGATCGACGAGGCGGCCCGGCGCGCCCGGGCAGCCGGCAACGAGGCGCTGACCTGGCTGGCGAGAGTGCAGAGCCAGGCCGAGCAGGCGGTCGCCGGAGAACCGTCCACAGCGGGACTGCGGGCCATGATGACGGCGCTGGCCGACTGGTCCAGGCTGGAGGGGAGCACGAGTTACGGCCGCGGGCTCGGCCGACTGCTGATCGACGCCGCCGACGCCGCCGACGCCGCCGACGCCGCCGGTGACGCCGATACCGGCACCGCTGGTGACCCCGACGACGTCGAGGCGGCGGGCCGCGAGGATCCTGGCCGGCGGCTGGTCAAGATCGCTTCCCGGGGAAGGGCGGCGGAGTCGACGGCCGGGAACCGCGGCCGTTCAGGGACCGGGCGATCTGCCTGACCAGTTCAAGCTCCGCTGCCGCACCGTCCTTGTCGACGAGATCGATGTAGCTGATGCCGCGCAACAGCCCGGCCGGGTCACAGGTCTCGACGCGGATCGGGATCAGCGTGCGCTTCACGCCGTTGGGATCCGCCTGCCAGGCCGCCTGCCAGGCCGCCTGCATCTTCTCCGAGGCCAGGTAGCTCTTCGACAGCACGGCAAGGGTACGCCGGGACTGCGAGATCCCTTCGTGCAGCAGACCGATCTCGTGCTCACCGGGCAGCGCGTCGAGGGCCGCCAGATGCACCGAATGACCCCGGCCTTCCAACACGCGGGCAATCCAGGAGCCCCAGGCCTCATCGGACGGATCCGCGGAGATGAGGAAGTCCCACTTCTCGTCCGCGAGCGGCCCCTGACCGGAGCCGTTCGACGGGGTCCGCACCGCCGGGAACGGGCGCCCCGGCAGCGTGATCCACGCGAGGCCCTCGTACTTGCCCGCCACCGACACCTCGACTCGGCGGTACTGCGCCGGGTCGAGATCCCGCAGCCGCCCGGCCACCGTACCGCGGTAGAACTCGGACGATAGGATGAGCGCCAGTTCCGCGTCCTTGTCCTGTTCCAGCAGCTGCCGGACGGGGTCCGCGTCGACCAGCCGGGCGGCGACCACCGCCGCGTCGCCGACGAAACCACTGCCGTCGATACCCACCTCGCCCTGGTGCAGGGCCAACCTCAACCGGATTCGACCGGTCTCGTTACGCCCCCGGTTGTAGGTCCGCAGCGCGATCCGCAGTTCCCGGACGAACTCGGTCGCGAGAACGGCCTTGGGAACGTCGGCGGCCACGGCTGCGAGAAAGCCGTCGCCGCGATCCTGGCGCAGCCGGATCGACCGGGGAGGCAGGCCGGCGCCTCCGGCCGCCTCGTCGACGATCCGGCGCAGCCCCTCCCGCCAGCTCGCCTGCGTCGCGATGTCCTGACGGCTGTAGTGCCTGGCATCCAGGCAGAAAACGCTGACATGCCGCGGGACGCCGTCCTCCCACGGGGCGCCCTCGCCGCGGGAGACACCCTCGCCGCGGGAGACACCGTCCTCCCGGACGGCGTCAGCGAAGATCCGGTTGCCCCGATAGTCCCGATGCGCCTCGGTGAGGATGCGCCTCCGGCCGTCCGGCAACAGCCCGTTCTCCAACAGCGACGCGAGCTCGGACCAGAACTCGAACGACGACTCACCCGGGTAGAACTGCGGATGGTGCCGACGAGCCAGCCCGGCACGTTCCAACAGATGAGTCGCCTTCATCTGGTTGGTGAAGGTGGCGGAAAGCGCCTCGATCTCCGCCTCGGTCAGCCGGTCCGTCACGAGTCCCCCGTAGGCATGCCCGCAGAAATCCGGCGACGCGACGGTTGGTGGTCCGTCAGTCGGCGGATTCGTCCTCGAATTCTAACCCGTCCCTACCCGTTGTATTGGGTGGGTTCACCGACCTTCGGTGTCGTGCGCGGGACCGAACTCCGGGGAGCGTCCGGGCCTCGCGACGGGAATGACGCCCGCCTCCGCGGCACCGACGCCACCGGCACCGCTCGCATGGTGACCGTCCAGCACGAGGCGGCCGCCCGCCACCAGGTGACCTTCCGTTACCAGGTGACCGCCCGCCACCAGGTGACCGTCCAGCACAAGGCGGCGCTGTTCCTCGGCAGCGGTCTGCTCAACCTGTCGCATGGCACGGCGCAGGATCGGCGGAGCCATGACCGACGTGACGATCGCGACCAGAACGATGACCGTGTACGTCTCGGTGGAGAGCACCCCCAGCCGCACGCCGACGCTGGCCACCACGATCTCGATGACCCCCCGCGCGTTCATGCCGGCGCCCAGCGCAAGACCCTCCCAGGGGGTCAGCCGGCTGGCCCGTGCCCCCGCGTACACACCGGCAAACTTGCCGAAGACCGCGACCGCGAGCACGATCACCGCCGCGAGCAGAACCCGGGGTTCACCCAGAGCGGTGAGATCGACACGTAGGCCCGCCGTCGCGAAGAAGATGGGCGCGAGCACCGCCATCACCACGATTCGCAACGGGGCGACACTGGCATGATCCACCAGGCCGGACGACCCGAGGACGACCCCGCCCAGGAAGGCGCCGAACACCGCCTCCAGCTCCAACGCCTGCGTCCCGGCCGCCGACGCGAGCACCAGCACGGCCACGAAGGCCACGACCGATCCGCTCCTGGCGCCGGGATCGGCGCCAGCCCCAGCCCCGGCACCACTCGTGGCAATGATCCGTCCCAGCACGGCCCGGACGACGACCCGGCCGATCGTCAACGCGAAGATCCCCGCCCCGAGGACGTAAAGCACCGACAACGCCGTGTCGCCCGCCCGGACACCGGTGGTCGCCATCGCGGACACGACCGCCAGCATCAGCCAGCCAACGGCGTCGTCGATGATCCCGCCGGCCAGCGCGAGCTGCCCGACCTCCCGATGGGTCAGACGCATCTCCATGAGCGTCTTCGCCATCACCGGGATGGCGCTCACGCACATCGTCACCCCGAGGAACAGCGCGAAGACCGTCCGGTCGCCGTCGGGGCCCAGCAGGGAGGATGGCATCAGCACGCCGGTGGCGATCCCGAAACCCAACGGCAGGAGCAACCCACCGAGGCTGATCCGGGCGACGGTGAGACTGCGCCGGCGGATGATCCGCGTATCAATCTCGAACCCGCTGAGCGCGACCAGGAAGAGAACGCCGAGCTGTCCCACCGCGTCGAGCAGGTGAAACTGCGCGGCGTCACGCGGAAGCAACCAGTCCGAGAAGGCCGGCCACAGCGTTCCGAGCAATGACGGGCCGAGGAGCACGCCGACGCAAAGCTCACCGACGATGGCGGGCATCCGCAGGCGCACGGCGACACGCCCGAGCAGAATTGCCAGACTGAGCAGCACGGCGAGCTGAAGCAGGAACAGCAGCAGGGAATGCGGTGGGATCGAGGGGACGGGCTGGGCGGACGTGAGGGACAATGTCTCTCCTCGGACGTCTCGCCACCATTGACGGCGGCGAGGGCTCCAAGCCGACGACCGACGGGCGCATCGGCGACAGGCCAGCCGAGAGCCGGAATCCCGGATCACGGAGACCGGATCACGGATTTCTCGTCATCCCCCGTCGCCCGCGCGCATGCGATTCGGTCGGCTGACGCCGCGGGCGCCGGCACTGGTACCGACGTCCCTCAAGAAGAAACCACAACGGACGCCGGGAAGTCCGCCGTTCGCGTCATCTCCCGCCGCATGGCGCGGAGTTGTGGAGGGGTAATCACGTTTTCCGGACCGGCAACCGTGACCAGCCCTCCGCACTTCCCTCCGCTTCACCAGCCTGCGCAGGCGGGGAGAAATCGGCTCAGATGAGGCCGAGCGCGCGGACCGCCTCCCGCTCCTCGGCCAGCTCACGCACCGAGGCGTCGATCTTCTCCCGGGAGAAGGCGTCGAGCTCCAGACCCTGCACGATCTCGAACCGGCCGCCGGATGCGGTGACCGGGAACGAGGAGATGAGTCCCTCGGGCACCCCGTAGGAGCCGTCGGACGGGATCGCCGCCGAAGTCCAGTCGCCCGCCGGGGTGCCGTTGACCCAGGTGAAGATGTGGTCGATGGCCGCGGAGGCAGCCGACGCCGCGGACGATGCGCCGCGCACCTCAATGATCTCGGCGCCCCGCTTGGCGACCCGCGGGATGAACTCGTCGGCAATCCATGCCTGGTCGCCGACCGCCTCGGCGCCGCTGCGTCCGCCCACCTCGGCGTGGAAGATGTCCGGGTACTGGGTAGCCGAATGGTTACCCCAGATCGTGATCTTCTTGATCTCGGTGCTGGGCACGCCGAGTTTCTTGGCGAGCTGCGCGATCGCGCGGTTGTGGTCAAGCCGGGTCATCGCGGTGAATCGCTCGGCGGGCACGTCCGGAGCGTGCGTCTGAGCGATGAGCGCATTGGTGTTGGCCGGGTTCCCGACGACGAGGACCCTGATGTCCTCGGCGGCCCCGCTGTTGATCGCCTCGCCCTGCGGCTTGAAGATCCCGCCGTTGGCGGACAGCAGGTCACCACGCTCCATGCCCTTGGTCCGCGGGCGTGCGCCGACGAGGAGGGCCACGTTGGTGCCCTCGAAGGCCCGTTTGGCGTCGTCGAACACGTCAACCCCCGCCAGTAGCGGGAAGGCGCTGTCCTCCAGCTCCAGCGCCGTGCCCTCCGCCGCCCGCACGGCCTGCGGGATCTCCAACAGACGCAGCTTCACCGGCGTGCCCGCACCCAGCAGCTGGCCCGACGCGATGCGGAACAGTAGCGCGTAGCCGATCTGACCGGCGGCGCCGGTTACGGTGACGTTGACGGGCGTTGAGCTCACTGGCTTCTCCTGGTGCAGATCACGGAAGATCGGGGTGCGGCCCGTGTCGTCCTCGTAACGATCCCGAGCCGGCTGGGTAACCGGTCCTGGACTGGAACGTCTTCTGCCGCCCCAGCGATGCTAGTCCGAGGCTAGTCCGAAGTTCTTGGTCAGGAGGCACGGGCGGCGCGGACGCAGCTCACATCGCGGCGCCGCGATGGGGCACGTGCTACCGGCCGATCTCGGTCCCGCACCGTGGTACGGGCGGGACCAGCGCGAAACGTTTCGCGTCCGCGGCGACCTGAAGGAAGGTGTAGCAACGGGTGATCTGCCCGAAATGGGCGGCGAAGTTGACGGGGGCGGGCAGCAACCCGTCCGCGTCATAGCCGCGCACCGCCCGCAGGCCCCTGATGAACGTCTCCCGGCTGGGACATGGCCCGGCGGCCACCAAGCCGCGCAGGAACATGTCCGCCGAGATCCACCCGGACAGGGCCGCCTGCTGGGCCGGCGGGGACACCTGGGGCGCGTACTCCAGCATGGCCTGCAGGAACCGTTGGTGAGCGGGAGTCTCCTGCTCGAACGGCAGGTAGTCGACGAAACTGTAGACCCCGGCCAGCACTCCGCCGAACAATTGCAGGAGACGCTGGTCGTAGCCGGTGGGCGACAGGATGACCCGCAGATCTGCCCGGGCCACCCGGGCGCCCAGGACCACCTGGCCGAAGGCGGCGCCGGTGACGGCGCCGACCAGGACGTCCGCGCCGCTGTCGCGCACCTTCCGGCCGATACCCGGGATGTCGACCGGCCCGGTCGCATCGATCCGGCCGAGCACCCGCACCCCGGCCGCGGCGAGGCTCAGCGCCATCTTGTCGGCGAGGGTCACGGAGGTCGCCGAGAACCCGGACTGGGCGATGATCGCCCGGTGGCCGCCGCGCTCGGCGACGAACTCACCCCAGGTCGTGACGGACGGCCCGTCGAAGATCATATTCGAGTAGCTGAACATGTTGTCGTTGTGGGTCCAGGCAGCTTCCAGCGAGGTACCGGTCACCGGTATTCGCCGGCTATTGAGATAACCAGCGGAACCACTGGCCACGGAGGTCGACTCGATGATTCCGAACACCTGGTCGTCCTCCACGAGCCCCTGGGCGGCGGCCTGGTTCCCGGCGGGATTCGAGGCGTCATCCCGCCAGACATAGACCACTTTTCGGCCATACACACCACCCGCCTTGTCCGCCACCCCGAGCCGGGCGTCCACTCCGGCCCGGAAGGACCGGAACAGTGACGCCGCGTTTCCGGTGTCCGGATAGAGCAGGCCGAATCTGATCGCGCCCGGACCGACGCCCGGCGCCGCGCAGGCCGGGGGTGCGGTCGGCCTGTCGGTGGAGACCCGGCAGCCGACCGCTCCCAAGACGATCAGGAGACTCACGAGCCCGAGCAGCGCGGCCCGACGGTCCGCACGACGGCGCCGAGGCCGGTGCGGCCCGGCCCCCAGAGCCGTGATGCTCCTCACTCCATCAAGCCTGAACCAGGAGGACCACTCTTCGGCGCCATTCCGTTGATTTTGTGAGATTCACCGAAGATCGATCGCTCCCGGTTTCAGGATCCGATCCCGCTTCGGGCTCCCCACGCGGTACCCCGTGGGGTGCGATACCCCGTGGGAGTGCGGCCCGGTCGGCCAGGTCGGCCAGGTCAGAACGCCGCCGCGGCGGCCCGGGCGATGGCCTGGTCAAGGGGGGCGGGACCACCGCTCACCCCGACGGCCCCCACGATCACCCCGTTCCGCCACAGCGGCAGCGCACCGGGCAGACCCGTAACGACCGGTTCCGCCGGCGACGGACGCTCCCGTCCGACGCGGCCGTCACCTGTGGCAGGTGCCTTGCCGCCGGCAGGTGCCTCGCCGCCGGCCTGCGCCTTGCCGCCAGTGTGTCCCTCGCCACCGGTATGACTGACCAGCTGGGCCGGCGGAGCCCAGGACCGAGCCGCACACGCCTTGTCGACGGAGATATCCGCGGTCTCGAGCCGGGCATTGTCCATCCGGACGTGGGCAACCAGAATTCCGGCGTGGTCAACGACGGCAATGTTAACCGGTTGACCGAGGTGAACCGCATATTTCTCCCCGGCGGCGATGATCCGACGGGCGTCCTCGAGCGATACGGTCATCCGCGACTCTCCCCATAAAGCGGCGTTCCGGTGCGCTTGACCATAGGCCCTGGCTGACTGTCAGGTGGTGGAAGGCGCGCCGCGTAACCACCGTCGCGCATGGCACTCCCGAGTGGCGAACGGCAGGATAACGGCAGGATACAGGTAGACACGGGGTATCCCCGGTTCCCCGGCGGGGAACCGGGGGTCAGGCCGCGGCGACGAACGGGAGGACGGCCCGGGGGCAGCGGTGGATCAACCGGCTGGAGAGATAGCCGCCGCCCAGCAGGTCCAGCAGAGCACCGGCGCCCGGATGATCCAGCCGGCCGACCCGGTGCAGGCCGCGCAGACGCAACAGACCGGGCAGGTGCGCCTCGATGACTCGCTGGTCGGGCCGGGGAGCTCCCTCGAGCCAGGTGTCGAACTGCGCGCCGGTCATGATTTCCCACACAACTGTGTCCGCGACGGCACCGGTGCCGTCGGTGACGGTCACCAGATGGGGTACCCGGATCAGATCGGCGAAGCCGCTGAGATCCGGCCGCACCCCGGCGGTGACGACGTTGTCACCGACCTCCGGCTCGCCGCCGGACCCGGGGGGGCCGCCGGGGGCGGGCGTATCGCCTGCTCCCGGCCGTCTCAGGGCATTGCGCAGATGAGAAGCGAACGCCAAGGCCAGCGCGCTGCGACCGGGCGGGCTGGCATGAGCGTGCAGGACGATGGCGTCGACTGCCGGTGCGCGTAGCCGCTCGGCCGCCGCGCGAACCAGCCAGGCCGGCTCGACCAGGACGAAACCGACCTGCGCGCGCCGCCGCTCCTCGATGGCGTCACCGCCGCGGATGGCGTCACCGCCACGGATGGCGTCACCGCCGCGTCCCGACGGGGTCCGCACCCTCATGGACTCGTGAATCCACTGGCAGGTGATGAGCCCGTCGGCACCGGGAAGTGAGAGGAGCGGCAGATCCTCCGAGCTGAAGATCCGTTCAGGGATCGACGTGGGCATGCTGTCTCCGGTCCGGTTGGCCGGGAGCGACGCGAACGCGAACGAGACCGCGGGCCGCGTGAGCGGGTTGCTAGGTGCAGGAGCGGGGCTGGCACCGTCTCGCCACGTGCCCGCCCGGTCCGGGCGGGCACCGCCCCCCAGACCACAATCGGCCACGGTGCCCACACCGTCCACGACCCGGCGTGGGCTCCCTGCAGGGGGAGCCCACGCGGCGATGGAACGTACCCGCCTCGTCGAGGCTGCCGGAACCGGGAAAGCCATGACGGACTCAGCTACTGGAGCAGGTTGTCGAAGTCGCCGTCTTTGGCGCCGAGTATCAGAGCCTCGATTTCAGCTCGGGTATACACCAGAGCGGGTCCGTTTGGATGCCGAGAGTTACGGACGGCAACTTCGTCGCCCGGAAGCTTCGCCATTTCGACGCAGTTTCCCTGCGAGTTGCTCCGGCGGCTCTTCTGCCATGTCACGCGCTGCAGCGCCGCGGCAGGCATACCGCTGTAGATCTTGCTCATGTCGATCTCCTGAAGCCCCGGGAAGCCGTGCCGCCACGGCCCCGACCCACGCCGTCCGCTCGCTATACCACCGACGGGCCAACCACCGACCGCCGACCGACTGCCAGCCAAAACCATGACGGAACACCCCCCGGAAGATCGTCCCACCATGCCAGCGTGTGCGACTGCACGAACTTTGGCTCACGATACAGCACGGTCGGGTGCACGTGCATCAAGCGGGCGACAGACGCCCGGCCCGATGCCTCGCGCCGCCACGGCCTCCACGCCGAACCAGTCCCAGGACGGCCCCAGGGCAGCCCAAAGAAAGATCAATGAAAGATCAAGAGAAGATCAAGAGAAGATCGACAGCATCTAACGGAAGCGTCAAGGATGTTGATCTAACCACCGAAGGCACTAAAAATCTCATCACAAACACCATAAAAACACCACGAATCTGCGCCCAGCCCGTCCATGGGGCTCCCCGAAGAACCATGGACGGGTCTCGACACCACTAGGCGAAACGTCCGAAAAATCCGAAGAGTGACGAATCCGATCCGTGCACCGGGCACCCGTACGAGGCGGCCGCGGGCCGAGCCAGGAGAAAAAGATCCCCGACCTGGGGGAAAGATGCGCGCTCACGACGGGGCACTCCGGCTCCCCGGACGACGGGAGGCCGGCCGCGCGCGACCTGACTGTGCACAAGGTCATAGCCTCGGCGTAGCGAAAACCGTGGCCCTTCCGGTCCACTCGTGGCTCCGGGGCCCGCGACATAGCTGTAAAACAACGGGGGACACCTCAACAGCACTCGACGGAGATCGTGCACCAGAACCAGCGCGCCGGCGAAGAGCGCGTCGGC
>NZ_CDWWEW010000168.1:0-10693 GCF_977966315.1 Frankia sp. CeRuru1 | reverse complement strand
GCGCGGCGCAGGGGCGTAGGCGCACAGGAGGCTCGTGATGACGACCCAGGCGACACCTCGCGGCGCGCTGTCGGCCGCGCAGCAGGAGCAGACCGAGCTGCTGGAGCAGCAGTGGCGCACCGACCCGCGCTGGGCCGGGGTGCGACGCGACTACGGCGGGGCCGACGTCGTGCGGTTGCGCGGCAGCGTGCGCGAGCGGCACACCCTCGCCGAGCTCGGCGCCGACCGGCTGTGGCGGCTGATCCACGACGAGGACTACGTGCACGCCCTCGGTGCGCTCACCGGCAACCAGGCGGTGCAGCAGGTCCGCGCCGGGCTGAAGGCGATCTACCTGTCCGGCTGGCAGGTCGCGGCGGACGCCAACCTGGCCAGGCAGACCTACCCGGACCAGAGCCTCTACCCGGTCAACTCGGTCCCGGCCGTGGTGCGCCGGATCAACAACGCGCTGCTGCGGGCCGGCCAGCTGGAGGTCGCGGAGGGGACCGTCACCCGCGACTGGCTCGCGCCGATCGTCGCGGACGCCGAGGCCGGCTTCGGCGGACCGCTCAACGCCTACGAGCTGATGGGCGCCATGATCGCCGCCGGGGCCGCCGGCGTGCACTGGGAAGACCAGCTCGCCTCCGAGAAGAAGTGCGGCCATCTCGGCGGCAAGGTCCTCATCCCGACGAAGCAGCACGAGCGGACGCTCAGCGCCGCCCGGCTGGCCGCCGACGTCGCCGGGGTGCCGACCGTCCTCATCGCCCGCACGGACGCCCAGGCCGCGACGCTGATCACCAGCGACGTCGACGAGCGGGACCGGCCGTTCGTCACCGGCGAGCGCTCCTCGGAGGGCTTCTACTACGTCCGCAACGGCCTCGCGCCCTGCATCCAGCGCGGCATCGCCTACGCGGAGTACGCCGACCTGCTCTGGATGGAGACCTCCGAGCCCGACCTGGAAGTCGCCAGGGCGTTCGCCGAGGGGGTCAAGAAGGAGGCCCCGGACCAGCTGCTGGCGTACAACTGCTCGCCCTCGTTCAACCGGCCAGCTGCCCGACTTCCGCCCGGAAACCCGGCGCATCCGCGAGGACCCGGCCTGGCGGGTCGCCGCCCCGGCGCGGACCTGGCCGACCGCCGGGTCGAGATCACCGGGCCGCCGAACCGCAAGATGGCTATCAACGCGCTCAACTCGGGCGCCAAGGTCTGGATGGCGGACTTCGAGGACGCCACGGCCCCCACCTGGGCCAACGTGATGGATGGGCAGCTGGCCCTGAAGGACGCCGTCGCCGGCACGCTGAGCTTCGTCAGCCCGCAGGGCAAGTGGTACACGCTGGGCGACGAGCTGGCGACGATCGTCGTCCGGCCGCGCGGCTGGCACCTGACCGAGCGGCACGTCACCCTGGACGGCTGCCCGGCGCCCGCGGCCCTCGTCGACTTCGGGCTGTACTTCTTCCACAACGCCCGCGCGCTGGTCGAGCGCGGCGCCGGGCCGTACTTCTACCTTCCCAAGATCGAGAGCCACCACGAGGCGGAGCTGTGGAACGACGTGTTCCGTTTCGCCCAGGACCGGCTCGGGATGCCGCGCGGCACCATCCGCGCGACCGTCCTGATCGAGACGATCACGGCCGCGTTCGAGATGGAGGAGATCCTCTACGCGCTGCGGGAGCACTCGGCCGGGCTCAACGCCGGCCGCTGGGACTACATCTTCAGCGTCATCAAGAACCTCGGCGACCGGCCGGACTTCGTCCTCCCGGACCGGGCGGCGGTCACCATGACGGTCCCGTTCATGCGCGCCTACACGGAACTGCTGGTCCGCACCTGCCACCGGCGGGGCGCGCACGCGATCGGCGGCATGGCCGCGCTCGTCCCCGGCTCCGACCCGGCCGCGAACGAGCAGGCGTTCAACCGGGTCGCCGAGGACAAGCGCCGGGAGGCCGGCGACGGGTTCGACGGCTCGTGGGTCGCCCACCCCGGCCTCGTCCCCGTCTGCCGGCGCGAGTTCGACGCCGTCCTCGGCGACCGCCCGCACCAGCTCGACCGGACCCGCGAGGACGTCCGCGCCGCGGCGGCGGACCTGCTCGCCGTCCGGCTCACCCCCGGGCGGGTCACCATCGACGGCGTCCGCGGCAACGTCGCGGTCGCCGTCGGCTACCTGGACGCCTGGCTGTCCGGCACCGGCGCCGTCGCCCTGAACGGCCTCATGGAGGACACCGCCACCGTCGAGATCGCCCGCACCCAGCTCTGGCAGTGGATCCGGCACGAGACCCCGGTCGCCGAGGGCGGCGTGGTCACCGCCGACGAGGTCCGCGCCGTGCTCGACGAACACCTCACCGCGCTCGCCGAGGCCGGCGCCGACGGCGCTCGGATCGCGGCGATCCAGGCCCTGATCGAGGAGGCCGCGCTGAGCGACACCCTGCCGACGTTCATCACGCTTGGCGCCTACGACCGGCTGGTACCCCCGGCGAGCGGACCCACTACGTCGGCGGGTGGATGTCCGGACGACGCGTTCCGCCGGCCGTGGACCCCCGCGCCGCTACCGGTCGGTGAGGCTTCGGCGGCCGGCGGCAGTACGGCCGACACGACCGGCAAGATCACGCCTGGAGGGCGCAGCGCTGACCGGCGGGAGGCACCGGGCAATACCGGTCAGGACCGATTCCACCGCCGTCGCGGGCCGGGGAAGGCCGGCATGAGACCACGCTTTACTAATTTCCCTGACCTATTAGACTGCGACGGTGGACCGAGTAGCCGACAGGCCCCAGAGCCTCGCCCGTTCCGCGGACCCGGCTCGCGTGAATGACTACGACAGCTTTGCCGAGGAGTACTCGGCAGCGACCGAGAAAAATCTCGTGAACTCGTATTACGAGCGGCCCGCGATGCTGGCCCTCGCCGGAGACGTGGCCGGCCGTCGGGTCCTGGATGCTGGCTGCGGCGCAGGCGCCCTGTCCGCCGCGCTGCGCGATCGCGGTGCGGTCGTCACCGGCATCGACGTCAGCGCCAGGATGCTGGAGTTGGCCAGGCGACGACTGGGCGACGACACGGCCCTGCACCTGGTCGACCTGAGAGACCCCCTGCCGTTTGCTGACGGCGCATTCGACGACGTGGTCGCGTCGCTGGTACTGCACTACCTGGAGGACTGGGGGCCTACGCTGGCCGAGGCGCGGCGAGTGCTCAGGCCCGGCGGCCGGCTGATCGCGTCGGTGGACCATCCTTTCGTGGCCTACACGATCCAGAATCCTCGCCCTGACTATTTTGCGACCACCAGCTACACCTTCGACTGGGCGTTCGACGGGCAGTCCGTCCCGATGAGGTTCTGGCGTAGGCCACTGCACGCGATGACCGATGCCTTCACCACCGCCGGATTCCGTCTTTCCGGCATCAGCGAGCCGCAGCCCGACCCGGTCGCCCGCGAGCTTTTCCCCAACGACTTCCACGACCTCTCCACCAAAACCATCTTCCTGTTCTTCGTCGTCGAGGTCCCGCCGTTGGCCGTCGGCTCGGACGACCAGGCCAGTCGCCGGCCATGAGCGGAGCCAGCGTCCCTTGCAAGTCGAGGGCCTTCGTGAGCGATGCCTCCCCGGACGAAGTCCGGCACCCTTCCAGCTCCGTGAGGCGCCCGGGAACACGCACCGATCTGCCGGGCGATCACCGAAGGTGACGAGAACGGCGCCGCGGAGGTGACGGTCACCCAGATCGGCAAACAGCCTGCGCAACATCCTCGACGCGATGACCGACGGGCTTGGCCGCGCGGTGCACGACGCACGCCGAGGGTCGGCTAATGGGCCGCGGCGGATGTCGAGCCCGACACCGGGGACATCCGGTCGGCGGCGGCGTTTGGAAGGTGCTGGCGCGGGGGCTACAGGTTCGCCTGCCAGCGGTGTCCGGGGTGCGCGCGGGCGAGGAGCCTGGCCAGGGTCCGGCGCTGGGTCGACGTCAGGTGCGGGATGGTTTCGTCGAAGTCTGCCTGGTCCTTGGGGCGGGCGTGCTTGGCCTTGAACAGCAGGACCAGTTCGGGTGCCAGATACGGGATGCCTGGACCTTCTCGCTGGACCAGGACACCTACCTCGCCGGCGTCGAGGCGGTCCGTTGCCGGATCGAGGCCGGCGACGTCTACCAGGTCAACCTGTGCAGGCTGCTGTCCGCGCCGATGCCCGAGGGCAGGCCGGATGCCGCGGCGCTCGCGGCGGTGCTCGCGCGGGGGAATCCCGCGCCGTACGCCGTCACCCTCGACGTGCCCGAAGCCGGTCTGTGGATCGTGGGAGCGTCGCCGGAGCTGTTCGTGGCACGCGACGGCGACATGGTTCGCTCGGGACCCATCAAGGGGACCGGTCACACAGCCGCTGATCTGCGCGAGAAGGACTACGCGGAGAACGTCATGATCGTGGATCTGGTCCGCAACGACCTGGGCCGTGTCGCGCGGGCCGGTAGCGTCACCGTGCCCGCGCTGTGCGCGGTCGAGGCTCATCCAGGCCTAGTCCATCTGGTCTCCACGGTCGAGGCCCGGCTGGCGCCGGGGACTGGCTGGGCCGAGCTGCTCGCGGCGGTCATGCCGCCCGGGTCCGTCGCTGGGGCGCCGAAGTCGACCGCGCTGCGGATCATCAGCGCCCTGGAGCCAGTCGCGCGCGGTCCCTACTGCGGCGGCGTCGGCTGGGTGGATGCCGACCACGGCCGAGGGTGGCTGTCGGTCGGCATCAGGACGTTCTGGCTGGACGACGGACGGCTCTGGTTCGGCACGGGCGCCGGTATCACCTGGGGCAGCGATCCCGCGGCCGAGTGGCGGGAGACCCAGCTCAAGGCCGACCGCCTGCTCAGGCTCGCCTCGCACCGGGTAGGGCATGGCCTCCGTGCCAGTGGGACGGCGGACCAGCAGGTGGCGCCGTGCCGTGCCCTCGGTGACGGCGGCCTGGACGGCACGAGCCAGACGCGGCACGAGAGCCGCTGACGGGCCGCTGGGCGAGGACTTCGCCGCGGAGTCGGCCCCTCGGGTGGATCGGCGGCTCCCGCGCCAGCCACCGTTCAGCGCGCCGTGGCCGCGCCGGTCCAGCCTGCCGCCTCAAGGTCGATCTCCGGGTAGACGGGGAACCGCCCCAGCAGGTCGGTGACCCGGGCCCGCGCGGCCTCGGTCGTGGCGGCCTCGATCTCGTAGTTCGCCTTGCTCGGCCGGCCGCCGCCGTCGAAGATCTCGTCGACCTCGGTTTCTCCCATGCCGAGCGTGGTGATCGCGGCGGTGTCGAGGCGCAGGCCGCTGGTGTACCACGGCCCGTTCGCGTCGAAGGGCAGAGCGTTGCGGTTGAGTGTCAGGCCGACCGACCGCAGTGCCGCCTCCCCCTGCCGGCCGGTGAGGCCGAGGCTCGCCACGTCGGCGAGGACAAGGTGGTTGTCGGTGCCGCCGGTCAGCACCGGCAGGCCCCTGCTGATCAGCCCCTCGGCGAGGCGGCGGGCGTTCTGGACGATCCGCGCGGCGTAGTCCCTGAACGAGGGGTCGAGCGCCTCGCGGAGGGCCACGGTCTTCGCGGCCATCACATGTGGCAGCGGCCCGCCGAGAAGCAGGGGGCAGCCCTTGTCGACCGCGTCCGCGAACTCGCCGGTGCTCAGCACGAAGCCGCCCCTCGGACCGCGCAACGTCTTGTGCGTCGTGCTGGTCACCACATGCGCGTGCTCGACCGGGTTGTAGTTCCCGGTGAACATCTTCCCGGCAACAAGCCCAGAGAAATGCGCCATGTCGACCATCAGAACGGCGCCGACGTCCTCGGCCATCTGGCGGAGCCGCGCGAAGTCGATGAGCCGGGGGTAGGCGCTGTACCCGGCGAGCAGGATCAGCGGGCGGACCTCACGCAGCTGCTGGTGCAGCGCGTCGAGGTCGATGCGCTTGGTTTCCCGGTCCACCGTGTACTGGTGGGTGTCGAAGAGGCGGGACGACACGTTGAGGCGGTACCCGTGGGTGAGGTGCCCTCCGGAGTAGTAGTCCAGGCCGAGCAGCCGCTGGTCGTGCAGCTCGCCGCGGAGCTGGCTCCATTCCGCCGCGGTGAACTCGCCGGAGTTCTTCCGGGCGAACTTCTCCAGGAACCGCGACTCGACCCGCTCGGCCAGGATCGCAAGAAAGGCCACCAGGTTGGCATCCGCGCCCGAGTGCGGCTGGATGTAGGCGTGGTCGGCCCCGAACAGCTCGCGAGCGTACGAGGCGCCGAGTGTCTCGATTGTGTCGACGTTGTCGCAGCCCGCGTAGAAGCGCTTGCCCGAGATGCCCTCGGCGTACTTGTCCGTGAGCAGGTTGCCCTGCGCGAGCTGCACCGCCAGCGACGCGTAGTTCTCGCTGGCGATGAGCTTGATGTTGGAACGCTGGTCGACCAGCTCCTGGACGATGCCGGCCGCGACGGTCGGTTCCGTCGCTGCGACCACATCCAGCTGGGTGAAGAACGCGAGCGCGGCGGGCTCGGCCGACGTGCCCATCGCCGCCAGGTAGTTTCTGCTCAACGACAGGCCGCGCCCCACGGACGATGCTGGCAGCGTCATGGTTCCTCCACTTGTCTATGATCTTGCGGGCGGCATGTCCGGCGCGGCTGTGGCCGACGCCCGACGGCGAGGGCGGGGGGCGGTCGCGCCCCGCCCTCGTCATCTCCGCGGGCGCGGGTTACAGCTGTGTCCTGGCCTCGCGGGCCGCGGTGACCAGATTGGTGAGGGTCGCGCGGACCTCGGGGTAGCCACGGGTCTTGAGCCCGCAGTCGGGGTTGACCCACAGCCGCCCGGCGGGGAAGGCGTCGGTCGCGACGCGCAGGTGCTCGGTGATCTCCTCGACGGAGGGCACCCGAGGCGAGTGGATGTCCCACACCCCGGGGCCGACCTCGTTCGGGTAGTCGGCGCGCGCGAGGTCGGCGACGATGGCCATCTTCGAGCGGGCCGCCTCCAGGCTGATCACGTCGGCGTCCATGTCGACGATCGCCTGGAGCACGTCGCCGAACTCGGCGTAGCACATGTGGGTGTGGATCTGCGTCTCGTCGCGCACCCCGGACGTGGTCAGCCGGAACGACTCGACTGCCCAGGCCAGGTACTCGGCCCGGTCGGCGCGCCGCAGCGGGAGGGTCTCGCGCAGCGCCGGCTCGTCGACCTGGATCACCCCGATGCCCGCGGCCTCCAGGTCGGCCACCTCGTCGCGCAGGGCGAGCGCGACCTGCCGCGCGGTGTCGGCCCGTGGCTGGTCGTCGCGGACGAACGACCAGGCCAGCATGGTGACCGGGCCCGTGAGCATGCCCTTGACCGGCTTGTCGGTGAGGCTCTGGGCGTAGGTAGCCCAGGCGACGGTCATCGGCTCCGGACGGACGACGTCACCCAGGATGATCGGCGGCCGGACGTAGCGCGAGCCGTACGACTGCACCCAGCCGTCCGTCGTCGCGAGGAACCCGGTCAGCTGCTCGCCGAAGTACTGCACCATGTCGTTGCGCTCGGGCTCGCCGTGCACCAGCACGTCCAGCCCGAACTCCTCCTGGGCGGCGATCACGTTGCGGATCTCGGTCCGCATCGCCTCGACGTAGCCGTCCGGGGACATGCTCCCGTTGCGCAGCGCGGCCCGGGCCTGGCGCAGACTCGCGGTCTGCGGGAACGACCCGATAGTGGTCGTCGGCAGCTGCGGCAGGCTCAGCCGCTCCGCCTGGACCAGGTCACGCTTCTCGTAGGGGCTCGCCCGGTGCAGGTCCGCGCCGGTCACGGCCGCGGCCCGCTGGTGCACCGCCTCGACCCGCACGAGCGGCGACACGGCCCGGGCGGCGAGACGCGCGGCGTTGGTCTGCAGGGCGCCGGCGATGGCGTCCCGTCCCGAGGTGAGGCCGGCGGTGAGGGTGACGATCTCGTCGAGCTTCTGCCGGGCGAAGGCCAGCCAGCCGGCAATCTCGGGGTCCAGGTCGCCCTCGAGGACCACATCCAGCGGGACGTGCAGCAGGGAGCAGGAGGCCGAGACGTCGACTCGGCCGGCGAGGCCCCGCAGGCTCTCGATCGTGTCGAGGGTGGCGGCCAGGTCGGCGGCCCAGATGTTGTGCCCGTTGACGACGCCGGCGACCAGTCGCTTGTCGCCGAGGCCGCCGGCGGCGGCAAGGGCCGCCAGGTTGGCCGACGCCGGTCCGACGAAGTCGAGCGCGACGCCGTCGAGGGCGCTGTCGCGCAGCACCGGCAGCGCGTCACCGACCCGGTCGAAGTAGGTGGCCAGCAACAGCTTCGGCCGGTCCGCCGCGGCGGTCAGCGTTGCGTAGGCGCCGCTGACCGCCTCCAGGACCGCCGCAGGCTGGTCAAGGACCAGCGCCGGCTCGTCGAGCTGGACCCACTCGGCCCCGGCGGCCCGCAGCTGGCGCAGCACGTCTGCGTACAGCGGCAGAATCCGGTCCAGCAGCGACAGCGGCTCGAAACCCTCGCCCGCGTCCGGAGCCGCCTTGGCCAGCAGCAGGAACGTCACCGGGCCGACCAGCACCGGCCGGGTGAGGACACCGGCGTCCTTCGCCTCGGCGAACTCACCGAGCGGCTTGGCCGCGTCCAGGCTGAAGTCGGTGTCGGGGCCGAGCTCGGGCACCAGGTAGTGGTAGTTGGTGTCGAACCACTTCGTCATCTCCAGCGGCTCGGCGTCCGCGGTGCCGCGAGCCATGGCGAAGTAGCGGTCCAGCCTGCCCTTCGGCGTGCTCACCTCCGGGACCGCCGTACGGTGGCGCGCCGGGATGGCGCCGAGCATGACGGCGGTGTCCAGCACGTGGTCGTACAGCGAGAAGTCGTTGCTCGGGATCTCCTCGATCCCGGCCTGCCTCAGCTGGGCCAGGCGCTCCTGGCGTAGCTGCCGAGTGGCCGCCAGCAACTGCTCGGCGTCGCTCGTGCCCGCCCAGTACGCCTCGGTCGCCTTCTTCAGCTCCCGATTGGCACCCTGCCGGGGATACCCGTACACCGTCGCGCGACTAAGCGGTGCGGTCGTGCTCATGGGCTCTCCTTCGCGAGTCCACCTGACCTCGCGAACAGACCAGCACGACACCGGCACCCCGACTGGTCGTCGAAAGTCCGACCGAGAGGCGCCGACGGCGCGGACCCACCCACGAGGTCACAGCCAAGCGTGCTCGCGACCGCGCGCACGCACAGCGGGCAGGTCTTCGGACTCGTGGGCCTTCCCGATCCGTTCGGACGGGGCTCCCTACTGGCCGTCGCTTCCCAAACCCCGGGCCCGCCCAGCTCAAGGCCGGTCGAGCCGCTACGAGTTCAGTGCTGTCCCGCCGCACCCGTCAGGTGCGGCATCGGACGGTGTTCGTTCCCACTCACCGCTGCGGGGCAGTCCCGGATTCCCACCGGGTTCCCTCTCACGTCTCCCACCACCCATTACCTCGTCGAGGCACCGAGTGGCGGTCGAACCAGCTGCGCTCAGCAGCCTAGCAACGGCACCGGGGGCCGGAGGCACGAGCCGGCATGTGGCGTGAGGTCGTCTCGCTCACGGCCTCGCCGACGAGCGCCCAGCCTCCCGCACCCGCGTCCTCAGCCCGTCGCGGCGTCGGCGCGCGGGCCGTCTGCCGCCCCGTCCGGCCGGCGGAGCGGTACAGAAGCATCTCCTGATCTGGGTTCGGACCCGCCGGGCGGACATGGCGGTCAGGCTGAGGGCTCCGCCCATCGGGCGGCGTAGCACGCGGCGCCGCCTGCGACGGCGGCGTGGACGGCACGGCCCAGGCGGGCTCCCCATCGCGAGCGCGGGCCGCAGTACTCGACTCCCGGCGGTCCACCAGCGGAGCCGGCGGGGCAGCACACCACGAGGGCGTCGGACGCCGTGCCGGTGCCGGGAACGCCGGCTTCCAGCAACGCCTGGCTCTTCGCCTCGGTGGCCGTGACGACGGCGTTGACCAGGGCCGCGTCGCTGAGCAGCACGGGCAGCAGGCAGACGAGGTTGACCGTGCCGGGACGCCACCGCGCCGCGGGCAGCCCCAGCTCGGCGGCGATCTCCTCGAGGTGGCGCGCGGGATCGTCCCGGCAATAGTCCTGCGCCACCTCGGCGTTGATGACCCACTCGCCGACCGCGAGCCCGCCGATGCCCCGAGGGCATCCGCCGTACCAGCGGACTCGACGCTCACCACGGCCGCCGTACCGACGCACCCGTCGGTACCCGCAGGCCAGGCCGCGGCGGCCCGGCCTCTTCGCGTGAGACGACCGGCCCGTCGCACGCCGTCCGCGTCATCGACGTCCCGTCCACCTCACGCCGACGAGGCGCCGATGGGTTGTGACGCATCAGTTTCCGGGCTACCGGTCGGTGCTGCGCCGCTGGTCTGGGACCGGACGTGCGGCGAGCGTGGTCAGGAGCAGACGTCGGGGGCAGTCGAGGTCAGTCGTTGGGCACTCCGGGCCCGGACAGTCGGCGCAGGAAGGCAGTGCCTGTGCCTGGCGGGTCAGGCCGTCGAGATAGTCGACGAGCAGGTCCAACTGATGGCGCAGCTCGCGCATCCGGGCCGACTGCGCGCCGGCTTGGCGGCGGTGTGCGCGCAGCTGTTGGTAGGCGTGCGGTTCGAGCATCACCATCTCGGCGCCGTCGACCTCGACCCGCCGGGGGACAGAGCGGTCACTCATCAGGCTCGCCCTTCCCCAGCCCGCCGCCCGGGTATCGGCTGGCCGTGCCGTGTGGGCACCACCGACGCTGTGTTGCGGGCGGCCTTCGGAAAGTTGACCGTGACAATCGACCCCGGAGCACCCTCGCTCAGCACTTTCCGTGAGCGCTTAC
>NZ_CDWWEW010000167.1:0-10748 GCF_977966315.1 Frankia sp. CeRuru1 | reverse complement strand
CGCCAGCACGATCTGTCAACGCCAACGCCAACGCTGTCTTCGGACGCCGGACCCAGCCAGTCGATCTACATGCGAACCAAAGGCTCAGAACACTAGTACCCGTGAAAGAAGCCATACAGGCGGCTGATACGACCGTTCTCGACCAGCGCGACGTCGAACCCGCTCACCACCGGGGCACCGCCCGGGGGGCCGACCTCCCACGAGAAGTGAGCGGCGTCGTGGTGGGCCAGAACCGTGCCATGCGTGAAGAGCATTCCCGCGAAATTCCGCCGGGCGTCGGCGATGTAGCCGCCGATAGCCGCCACCCCGTCGGCGACGATGTTGGGGTCGACATAGACGGCGTTCGGGACAAAAACGTCGGCGACCAGTACCTGCAGGGCCGCGTCATCCGTCTCGTTCCAAACACTGATGTACCTGTCGACCAGGCGAACAACAGAGTTCTTGTCCATGACAGAAACCCTATCAGCCGAATATCCCGCGGACAGCATTGCCGCCGATATCGGCGTGGTGGGCATCGACGGCATGCCCACCACGCCCTTACCCGGAGCCTCGGCCCCGTGGTTCTCCGGTTCTACTCAAGCTCGTCGACGAGGGCGAACAGTTCCTCGTCCGCCACGTCCTCCAGATCCCGGTCGAACTGTTCGTCGACGGTCACCGCCGCCGGCCCACCGCCGAGTATCTGGTGAAGCCGCGCCACCGCCTCCTCGGAGAGTCCTCCCTGCAACATCAGGGCCTCCACCTGGTCCAGGAGGGGCGAGAGCTGTTTAGCGGCCACCAGTTCGCGCACTTTCTCAGCCAGTGCCGCCGGGGTTGGATAGTCGAACACCAGAGTGCTCGGCAGGCGTTCGTCGGCTGCCGCGGCGAGCCGGTTACGCAGCTCGACCGCGGTCAGCGAGTCGAAGCCGAGTTCTGTGAACGAGGCGTCGCCCACGATCGCGGCCACGTCGTCGTGCCCCAGAACGGCGGCCACCTCACGACGGACCAGGTCGAACACGGCGCCCGGCTGTTCCCAGCGGAGACCGGTCCCGGCGGGCGCGGGTTGCCGCCGGCCGGACCCCGGTGGCACCGCCCGTCGGGGACGGGGCGCAAGGTCGCGCAGCACCGGCAGCGGGTTCGGGGACGCGCCGAGTGCGGCCCGGTCGATCCCGGTCACGGCGAACACCGGCTCACCCGGGAGTTCTGGCGCGGCGAACATCGAAGTGACCAGGTCGAAAGCCGCCAAGGCCTCAGATGAGCCGATCGGGCGCAGTCCGAGCGCGGAGATCCGGCCGCGGTCGGTCCCGGAGAGCGCCTCCCCCATCCCGGTCTCCCACGGACCCCAGGCCAGCGACACCGTCGGCAGGCCACGGACGAGGCGGTACTCGGCGAGGCGGTCCAGGAAGCTGTTCCCCGCCGCGTAGTTCGCCTGCCCGGCGGTGCCGAGGAGCCCGGCGATCGAGGAGTACAGCACCACAGGCCTGGCCCCGGCCAGTTCGTGCAGGTGCCAGGCGGCATCGATCTTGGGTCGGAGCACTGCGTCGATCTGCTCGGCGGTGAGCCCTTCGACAGTTCCGTCATCCAGTATCCCGGCGGCGTGGACGAAGGCGACCGGTAGGTGGCGTTGGACAAGATCGGCGAGCGCATCACGGTCCGTGACGTCGCAGGCGGCCGTGATGATCTCGACCTCGCCCACGGCGTCATCGATCCGCACCGCGGCACCGCTCCGGCTGACCAGCAGCAGCGAACGCGCGCCGTGTCGCTGCACCAGGTGCGCGGCCAGCGCGGTGCCCAGCGCTCCACTCGCCCCGGTGATCATCACGGTGCCCGTTACCCAGACAGGAGTAGGACTCTCCGGTCCCCGCGGGTCCTCCCGCGCCAGGTGTCCCGCGGCTGGTCCGCCCACCCGCCCATGGCGGAGCAGCCTCGGGACGAGCACCTCCCCGCCACGGATCCGAACCTGTGGCTCATCCCCGTGACCGCTGCCGGCCACCAGTGTCCTGACCGCCTCCCGAACATCGGCGGTGCCGTCCCAGTCCGGGCTGTCCACCAGGAGGAACCGGCCGGGATGCTCGGTGGCGGCGCTGAGGACCAGGCCCCGGACAGCGGCATGGGCAAGATCCGCCCCGACGACGACGGCGAGTCGTCCGACGCTGTCGGCGTCCAGCCAGGCACGCAGCACGCCCAGGGTGTGGTGGACGGCATGCCGGGCGCGGCGCGGCAGATCGCCTTCACCGGAGTCGACCTGGACCACGTCGAGCGCGGTGCCGTCGCCCGGCTCGGCGACGGGCCCCCGCTCGACATCCAGTGCGCGCCACACGGGGACATACACCAGATCCTCGCCGGTCGGGGTACCAGCCGGCGGCCGCAGCACGAGTTCGTCCACCTCGACCACGACCTGGCCGTCATCATCGGTCACCAGCAGGCGCACTGCGTCCGCACCCGTCGGGGTGATCCGGGCACGCAGCACCATCCCGCCCGCCCTCGCGGTCCCGGGATGGAAGCGCACTCCGGCCCAGGCGAAGGGCAGGGTGGCGGGCCGGTCACCAGCGACCTCGGGCAGCAGCGCGTGCAGGACCGCGTCCAGCGACGCTGGGTGCACCGCGAACTCCGCGGCGGATCCGACCAGTTCCGGTGGCGTCCCGGTCTCGACGAACAGCTCCCCCTCATGCCGCCACAGACGCCGCAGCCCCTGGAAGGCAGGACCGTACTGGTAGCCGTGTGCCGCAACCCGCTCGTACATCCCAGAAAGATCGATCTCCGTCATGCTCTGCGGCCAGGGCTCCGGTTCCACCGCGGCCGGATGGCGTTCGGTGTCGAGGGTGCCGGTGGCGTGTCTGACCCAGGGAAGGTCGCCGCTCTCGGTGCCCTCGGCCCGGGAGAAGATCGTGATGTCGGCGCCGTCGATGGCCAGCTGGATCGTGAGCGCGCCAGCCTCCGGCAGGATCATCGGCTCGACGATGGTCAGCTGCGCTGTCGCCCCGACCGAGGCGGCGAGGTCGACCAGCACGGTAGCCGGCACCATAACGTCCCCCTGCATCCGATGGTCGGCCAGCCACGGGTGCGTGGACAGGGACAGCCGGCCGGTCAGCACGGTGGCGTCCCCTCCCCGCGCGCCGTCCCGGGCGAGATCGACCGCCGCGCCCAGCAGTGGGTGCCCTCCCGGACGCAGACCAGCGCCGGACACGGTGGGCCGGCCGACGGGGTCCAGCCAGAACCGCCTGCGTTGGAACGCGTACGTGGGAACGTCGACAGGCTCGGCGCCAGGGAACACCGCGTGCCAGTCGACATCGACGCCCCTGGTGAACAGGCTGCCCAGGGCGGCAACGACGGTGTCCGTCTCTGCTCGGCCCGCCCGCCTCAGCGGCACGGCGGCAGGAAGGTCAGCCGCATCACCGTGCGCACCGGAGGCGATCATTCCGGTGAGTACCGCGTCGGGGCCCACCTCCACCACCGTGCGCACACCTTCGTTGTGCGCGGCGCGTATCGCCTCGTGGAACCGGACCGTCGCCCTGACCTGGTTCACCCAGTACTCGGGATCGGTCCATCCGTCGCCCCGTTCCCCGGTGACCGTGGATATCACCGGGATCGTCGGGGCCGAGTAGACGATGTCCCTGGCGACCGCCCGGAAGTCGTCCAGCATCGGTTCCATCAGCGGCGAATGAAACGCGTGGCTGACCGGGAGCCGTTTGGTGCGCCTGCTCTGACGGGTGAACTCCTCCGCCACGAAATCCAGCACCGCCGCCTCGACACCGGACAGCACGATGGAGGTCGGGCCGTTGACCGCGGCGATCGCCACCCCTGACGGCAGGCTTCGGGCCTCCAGCTCACCGACACCCGCCTCGACCGCGACCATCGCCCCACCGCCGGGCAGGGCCTGCATAAGACCGCCGCGGGCGGCGACCAGCCGGGCGGCGGCGGGCAGCGACAGCACCCCCGCGACGTGCGCGGCGGCCAGCTCGCCGATCGAGTGCCCGAGGACCAGGTCCGGCACGACTCCCCAGGACTCCATCAGGCGGAACAGCGCCACCTCGACGGCGAACAACGCGGGCTGCGCCACACCGGTCTCGTCCAGCCGTTCCCCGGTGACGATCGCGTTCTGGACATCCGCGCGCAGCGAGGCGTCGAAGTGCGCGCAGACCGCGTCGAAGGCTGCCGCGTAGACCGGATACGTAGCGGTCAGTTCGATCCCCATGCCGAGGCGCTGCGCGCCCTGCCCGGTGAACGCGAAGGCTAGCCGACCGTTCTCCACCCGCGTCGGGACCGCGTCGCGCAGTGCTCGTGGGCTGGTCGCCGCGATCCGATACGGCATCGCGGAGCGGGTGGCCAGGGTGAACGACTCGTTCACGGTGGACAGGGCGGCCACTCGTTCCGCCTGGTCGGCGAGGGCCCGCGGGGTACGCGCGGACAGTACCCACGGAAGCGGGGACACCGCGCGAGCCACCGGGCCCGGAGCCACCGCCGCCGCTGCCATCTCCGCCGTTTCCTCCGCCTCCTCGATGATCACGTGCGCGTTGGTGCCCCCGAACCCGAAGGAGGAGACACCCGCTCGGCGGGGGCGGTCCGCCCGCGGCCACGGGCGGGCCGAGGTCAGCAGTTCGACCACACCCCGCGACCAGTCGACGTGCCGTGACGGGGTGCCGACGTGCAGGGTGGCTGGCGCGACCGCGTGCCGCATGGCCTGAACGACCTTGATGATCCCTCCGACGCCAGCCGCCGCCTGGGTGTGACCGATGTTCGACTTCAGAGAGCCCAGCAGCACCGGATGCTCGCGCTCGCGCCCGTAGATCGCGATGATGGCCTGCGCCTCGATCGGGTCGCCCAGCTTCGTTCCGGTACCGTGCGCCTCCACCAGGTCGACCTCGGACGGGGCGAGCCCGGCGGCGTCGAGCGCGGCCTGGATCACCCGTTCCTGGGCAGGGCCGTTCGGTGCGGTCAGCCCGTTGGACGCGCCGTCGGAGTTCACCGCCGATCCACGGACCACGGCGAGCACCCGGTGACCGTTGCGCCTCGCCGCCGACAGGCGTTCCAGCAGCAGCACTCCTGAGCCCTCAGCCCACGCGGTGCCGTCGGCGTCGTCGGAGAACGACCTGCACCGGCCGTCCTCGGCCAGTCCACGCAGACGGGAGAACTCCACGAACGCCGTCGGCGTGGACATCACCGTGGTGCCACCCGCCACCGCCAGGTCGCACTCCCCGCGGCGCAACGCGTTCGCGGCCAGGTGCACAGCGACCAGCGAGGACGAACAGGCGGTGTCCACGGTGAGGGTCGGCCCTTCGAAGCCGAAGGTGAAGGCGAGCCTCCCGGAGGCGATGCTGCCCGCGCTGCCGCTGTACAGGTATCCCTGGACATCGTCGGGCGGCAGGTCCGGTCGGGATCCGTAGTCGCTGTACATGACGCCGACGAACACACCGGTCCGGCTGCCGCGCAGGAGCTGCGGGTCCAGGCCGGCGTTCTCCAGCGCCTCCCAGGTGGTCTCCAGCATCAGCCGCTGCTGCGGGTCGGTGGCCAGGGCCTCCCTCGGCGACAGGCCGAAGAACTCGGCGTCGAACAGGTCCGCGTCGTGCAGGAACCCGCCCCGGGCGGTGATCGAGGTGCCGGGATGGTCCGGGTCGGGATGCCACAGATCGCGCGGCCAGCCCCGGTTCATCGGGAACTCCGAGGTGGCGTCGCGGCCGTCGGCGACCAGGTCCCACAGGTCCTGCGGTGAGGCGACCTCACCCGGATACCGGCAGGCCATCCCCACGATCGCGATCGGCTCGTCCGCGCCGCCCTCACCCGTGCCGGAACGGTTCCGGAGCTGCACCGTGCCCGAGGACGAGGCCGGTGACGCTCCCTCCGCGGCGGCCAGGTTCCGCAGGTGATCGGTCAGGGCGGCCGGGCTGGGGTAGTCGAACGCCACGGTCGCCGACAGCTTCCGGCCGATCGCGGCACCGAGTCGGTTGCGCAGTTCGACCCCGGTGAGCGAGTCGAAACCGAGTTCGCTGAAGGTGCGGTTCTCCTCCACCTCGGTGGGATCGTCATGGCCCAGGACCGCCGCGACGTGCTCGCGGACAACGGCCCGCAGGTCGGCGACATCAAGCTCCGCAGCGGACGGGGTGTGCGCTTCCGTCTGGTCGGTCTGACCGTTCCCCCAACTGGCCGGTGTCGTCGCCGCGGCCGGTCCGGCCAGGTCCCGCACAAGTGCGGGCAGGTCCGTCCCACGACGGAGGACAGATCGGTCGAACCGGGTCAGGGCGACGACCGCGGAACTGGCGTCAGCAGCGGAGAGCGTGTCGAGGGCCGCGTCGAACAGGTAGAGCGCCTCGGCGGTGTCGAGAGGAAGCAGACCCGAACGGGCCAGTCGACGACGGTCGACCTCGGTCAGCCGCTCGGAGACACCACTGGTCTGCGCCCACAGGCCCCAGGCAAGGGAGACCGCGGGCTGACCGAGCCCACGGCGGTGCTCCGCCAAGGCGTCCAGGAAGGTGTTGGCTGCCGCGTAGTTCGCCTGGCCCGCCGTACCGACCAACCCGGCGACCGAGGAGTACAGGACCAGAGGTCTGTCACCCGCCAGTTCGTGCAGGTGCCACCCAGCGTCCACCTTCGGGCGCAGCACCGTGTCGACCTGTTCGGCCGTGAGTCCGGTCAGGGTCGCGTCGGCGACAACGCCTGCCGTGTGCACCACCGTCGCCGGACTGTGCTCGGCGAACACCCGTTCCAGGGCTCGCCGGTCGGTCACGTCGGCGGCCACCAGCGTCACCCGCGCGCCGAGGCCGACCAGCTCGGCCTGAAGCCCGGCGGCGCCCGGCGCGTCCATGCCCCGGCGGCTGACCAGCACGAGGCTGGTCGCCCCGTGCCTGGTGACCAGGTGTCTGGCCAGCACCTGGCCCAGCGTTCCGGTCGCTCCGATGATCAGCACCGGACCGGCGGCCCAGTCCACCCCGGTCCCCGGGCCGCCCGCCGGCGCACCGGCCGCCGCGGTCAGCCGTGGTACCAGAATCCTGCCGTCCCGAATCGCCAGCTCCGGCTCCAGGACACGACGAGCGATGGTCAGCTGCTCCTCGGTGGTCGACTCGTCGGCTTCGATCAGCACCAGCTGACCCGGGTACTCCGACTGGGCGCTGCGGATCAGTCCCCGGACCGGGGCGTTCGACAAGTCCGGGGTGATCACGAACGCATGGCGCACCGGACTGTCGGCGGTCAGGATCTCCCTGAGTTCCTCCAGAACGGCGTGAACCAAGGCCCTCGCCATCGCCGGGACATCCGCCGCCGCCGACGACAACGACGAGACGTCGCGTTCGGGCGACCGCTCCAGGAGCGAGCCGGCCGGCAGCCGATGCAGGACAGCGGGTGCAACGGAGTCGTCGGGACCCACAGCATCCCGCCAGACCACGGTATGCATTCCCGGTCGTGGCGCGTGACCGCCCTCGATGGGCAGCAGCGCGAGTTCGTCCACCGTCAGCACCGGGCGGCCGTCGCCGTCGTGGGCGACCAGGCTCGCGCTGTTCCCCCGCCGGGAGACCCGCGCGGTCAGCGCCGTCGCGCCGGTCGCGTGGCGGCTGACTCCCGCCCAGGAGAACGGCAGAACCGGTTCGACGTCGGAACTGACCACGCCGGGAAGCAGAACATGCATGACCGCGTCAAGGAGCGCCGGGTGCACCCCGAACCGACCCGCCTCGGCATGGTGTCGGCGCGGCAGCTCCACTTCGACGAACAGGTTCTCCCCGTCGTGGTGCACCGCCCGCAGTCCCTGGAACGCCGGGCCGTAGTGGTATCCCTGGTCGGCCAGCCGCTGGTAGACCCCGGTCAGATCGACCTCGGTGCCGACACGCTCGGGCGCGGCAGGCGACGACTGCCACTCGGGAACGAGAACCCCGCGGGCATGCTGGCGCCACCCGGTCGACTCGCCGGTCCCGGCGGGGCCCGGCCTGGAGTGGATCAGTACCGAACGGCTGCCGTCCGGCCCCGGGGGGTCGACCCGGACCTGGAGCTCGACCGCCGCGTCCTCGGGCACGACCAGCGGCGTGGTGATCATGAGTTCGGCGACGGCCGGGCAGCCCACCCGCTCCCCGGCGTACAACGCCATATCCAGCACCGCCGTGCCGGGAACGACGACCTCGTCACGGATCCGGTGGTCAGCGGTCCAGCCGGTCGCGGTGATCTCACCGGTCAGCAGGGTCGCGCCGTCGACGAGGCCGACCACGGTGTCGAGCAGGGGGTGCCCGGCGGAGGGGGTCTCCAGCCAGTACCGGCGGTGCTGGAAGGGGTACCTCGGCAGCGAGACCATCCTCGTCGCCGGCAGCAGCAGCGCGGACCAGTCGACCGGCACGCCCCGGACATGGAGGGCGCCGAGGGCCGCGAACGCCGCCTCCACATCGCCTCGCCCGGAACGCAGCATCGGCACCGCGACCGCGCGGCTCCCGTCGTCCTCGCCGTCCGTGAGTGCCTGGGAGACCAGCGCGGTCAGCACACCGTCCGGTCCGATCTCGAGGAACTCGGTGACGCCGTTACGCCGCAGGGTGGCTACTCCGTCCGCGAAGCGGACGGCCTGGCGGACCTGGGTCACCCAGTAATCCGGCGAGGTGAGCTGTCCGGCGGTCGCGATCTCTCCGGTCACGTTCGAGACGACCGGGATCCGCGGCTCGTGAAAGGTGATCGCGCCCAGTTCCGCCCGAAAGCCGGCCAGCACGTCATCCATATGCGGCGAGTGGAAAGCATGGCTGACCGAAAGCCGCCGGGTGCGCCTCCCCTGCTTCGACCAGTGGCTGGTCATCGCGGTCACCGCGCTGTCATCGCCGGAGACCACCACGGCCCGCAGGCCGTTCACTCCGGCGATGGTCGCCCCGGCCACCAGCGAGTCGAGCGCCTCGCGCTCGGTGATCTCCAGTGCGGCCATCGCCCCGTCGTCGCGGGCGGACTGCATAGCCGCGCCCCTGGCCGCCACCAGGTGGCAGGCGTCCGGCAGGTCGAACACCCCGGACACGTGCGCTGCGGCGACCTCGCCGACCGAGTGCCCCAGCAGATGGTCCGGGGTGACGCCGTGGTGCTCCGCGAACCGGTACAGCGCGACCTCGACGGCGAACAGCGCGGCCTGGGTGTAGGCGGTCTGGTCGAGCAGGGCCGCGTCCGCTCCGTCGGGTTCGGCGAACAGCACGGCCCGCAGCGGACGCTCAAGTACCGGGTCGAGGTGCGCGCACACGTCGTCCAGCACAGCCCGGTAGATCGCGGACCGCTCGTACAGCTCGCGGCCCATCCCGGCCCGTTGCGCGCCCTGGCCCGTGAACAGGAACGCGGTCGCTCCGCGGCCCGTGCCGTCGCCCAGCACCACCCCCGCCCCGCCGGAGGTGCCCGCGGCGACGGCATCGAGACCGCGCAGCAGGGCGGCCCGGTCTGCGCCGAGAACGACGGCCCGCTGGTCCAGTCGAGCCCGCCGGGTGACGAGGGTGCCGGCGACGTCGACGACGTCGGTGTCCGGGTGTTCGTCCAGATGGGCGCGCAACTGCGCGGCCCTTGTCCGCAGGGCCTGTCCGGTACGGGCGGACAGGACCAACGGCACCAGCGGACGACCGTCTCCCGGGTGATCCTCCGGAGCGCGAGGCGCGGCTGCCGGCGGAACGGGACGCGCGGTGTTCTCGGCCTGCTCCAGAATCACGTGCGCATTGGTCCCGCTGATCCCGAAGGCGGAGACCGCCGCCCGGCGTGGCCGGCCGCGGTCGGGCCAGTCCTGGTGGGCCACGAGCAGTTCGACCGCGCCCGCGGACCAGTCCACGTGCGGCGAAGGATCGCCGAGGTGCAGCGTGCGCGGCTGGATGCCGTGCCGCATCGCCTGGACGATCTTGATCACTCCGCCGACTCCGGCTGCGGCCTGGGCGTGCCCGAGATTCGACTTGAGCGAACCCAGCCGAACAGGTTCGTCGCGGTCCTGCCCGTAGGTGGCCAGAATGGCCTGCGCCTCGATCGGGTCGCCGAGCCGGGTGCCGGTGCCGTGCGCCTCGACCAGGTCGATGTCCGCCCCCGACAGACCGGCGTCGGCGAGCGCAGACCGGATCACCCGTTCCTGGGAGGGTCCGTTCGGCGCGGTCAAACCGTTGGACGCGCCGTCGGAGTTCACCGCGGAACCCCTCAGGACCGCCAACACCTGGTGACCGTTCCGCCGGGCGTCCTCGAGTCGTTCCACCAGCACCAGACCGACGCCCTCCGACCAGCCCGTGCCGTCGGCATCCGCCGAGAACGACCGGCAGCGACCGTCGACGGACAGGCCCTTCTGCCGGGAGAACTCCACGAACGTGCTCGGGCCGGCCATCACCGTGACTCCGCCCGCCAACGCGAGGTCCACCTCGCCGGAGCGCAGCGCGTTCGCGGCCAGGTGCAGGGCGACCAGGGACGACGAGCACGCGGTGTCGACGGTGATGGCGGGCCCCTCCAGCCCGTAGGTGTAGGCCAGGCGACCGGAGATCACGCTGGAGGTGTTGCCTGCCAGCAGGAAGCCCTCCACCTCCCGCGGGGTGGCTGGCAGCCGGGAAGCGTAGTCGTCGTACATCACGCCGGTGAAGACCCCGGTGCGGGATCCCCGCAGCTCGGTCGGGTCGATGCCGGCGTCCTCAAAGGTCTCCCATGCCGTTTCCAGCAGCAGCCGCTGCTGCGGGTCGGTGGCCAACGCCTCTCTGGGGGACATGTCGAAGAACGCCGCGTCGAAGAGGTCCGCGTCGTGCAGAAAGCCACCCTGACTCGTGTAGCTGGTACCGGGATGGTCCGGATCGGGGTGGTAGAGCCTGCCCAGGTCCCAGCCC
>NZ_CDWWEW010000166.1:0-10751 GCF_977966315.1 Frankia sp. CeRuru1 | reverse complement strand
TCACCACGTTGGCGCCGGGAGTTCCGGTCGCCTTCCCGGGCGCCGTACCACCGTACCCGCCGAGTCCGGCCTCCTGTCCGCGTTAGTTGTAGATCATCGGGTCTTCGGCGTGGAGACTCGGTTACCGAGGTTGTCCTCGTCGGCTCGGCCGGCCGTTTCTCGGAGATTTCTGAACCGTGGGCTGCCTGCCTGTGAAGATGCGCCGGGCCGAGGTTCCGAAATCGTTCGTGCCAAACGTGAGCGCCACCCCGGCCGTGCGAATCTCGGGTGGGACGGGTCCGTCGCCGGGCCCGGTTGTGAACGAGCGGTGCCGCCTGGTCTGCGGCAGGACCGGCGAGCAGGATGTGCCGGCGGTGCCGTTCGCCAGCAGGAACCCGATCCCCGGTTCCGGGGTTTTATGCTCCACCGCGTTCAGTCGGGCACTGGTCGGTCGGGCACTGGTCAGTCGGACAACGGTGTGCCGGAACGGGCGCCGGTGCGGTGAGTAGCGGCATCCGAGCGGGGGACATCCGGGTCGAGTGGTTTGTCCGGGCCGTCCGTCAGGTTCCACGACGGTGACTCGGCGGCCCCACGGCGGGACCGAGTGCCAGCAGACCCTTGATGCGTTGACGAAAGCGGATTCACATGCAGATTCGCCGGCATGTCGCGGGCGCCGGGGCGGGGGTAACGTTGCCCTTTCCCTTCGGGGAATCGACCCGGCCACCGCTCGGTGGACCCGCGTCCGGGGCGCGGGAACCAGTAGCGTCCTGGCCGGCACAGTACCGGAGCCGTCGAGATCGGCGAGGGAGGGCATAGATGTGTCATCTGTTCGCGATGAGTAGCGGGCCGACGAGGGTGCAGGCGACTTTCTGGCTGTTGGATGCGCCGGACAGTCCCCGGGCGGCGACGCTGCGGACCCCGGAGGGGGCCGGTCTCGGCGGATTCGACGCCGATGGCACCGCGTGGGTAGTCAAACAGGCCATCCGGAACCGGGCCGACACGGCATTCGCCCAGGAGCCGCAGCACGTCACTTCCTCGACGTTCGTCGCGCATGTCCGGCACGCCTCCACCGGCCGGGCCTGCGAGGGCAACACCCATCCGTTCGTTCGAAACGGGAGGATCTTCGCGCACAACGGCGTGATCGAGGGGCTGGACAAGCTGGACGCCGAGCTCGGCACGGCCGGTCTCCCGGTCCTCGGTGACACCGACTCGGAGCGGTTCTTCGCCCTCGTCACCCGCGAGATCGACGCCTGTGACGGGGACGTCGGCGAGGGGATCGCGTCCGCCGCTCGTTGGGCCGCCGAGAATCTGCCGCTGTACTCCATCAACATGATTCTCATCACGGATCGGGATCTCTGGGCTCTGCGGTATCCGGACACCAATGGCCTGTACGTCCTTCGGCGTGGCCCGGGTGGGCGCAACGAACGCCATCTTGATCACGCGAGTCCGTTCAGCGAGATCCGGGTCCGCTCTCTCGACCTGCTCACCAAGCCCGCGGTCGTGGTCGAGAGCGAGCGAATGGACGAGGACCCTCGGTGGCGGTTGATGGAGAGCGGGGAGCTGCTGCATGTGGCTGCCGATCTGACCGTGACCTCTCGGATCGTGTTGGACGGGCCGCCGGTTCACCAGCTGTCCCTCGACGAGCTGCGGCCGCAGGCCGCCGTGTCGCAGACCACCGCGGTGCCTGACCTGCCCCTGTCCGCGTGATCATTCCGGTCCCTGAATCCCCTGATCCGCCCATCCACTGATCTACCGATCCACAGATTCAACGAACCGGCCGACATGCCGGGCGTGTGTACGGGGTAGCAGACGTGATGGGGTAATGGCACGAACAGTGGCAGTTCCCTGCGCGGAAGGGGCTCGTCGTGGTAGCAGAGGTCGGCAGGATCGGGTTGTGGGCAGCCGAGCGGCAGTGGCCGAAGGATGTCCCGGCCCGGGCGGAGATCGCCGCCGAGGTGGAGGCCCTCGGCGTCCCGGCGGTATGGATCGGCGCGGCCAGTGGCGATCTCGAACTCGCGGCCGCGATCCTGGACAACACGGATCGGCTGGTGGTCGGTACCAGCATCCTCAACGTCTGGACCGAACCGGCGGACGTCGTTGCCGATCATTACGCCATGCTGGCGAAGGCGCACCCCGACCGGATCCTGCTCGGGCTCGGTGCCGGCCACAAGGAGCCGGTGGAGAAGACGACCGGCCGTCGCTACGAGCGTCCCGTCGACGTCCTCGTCGACTATCTCGACACCCTCGACGAGCTGGGCGTCCCGTGGGCCGACCGGGCGCTGGCCGCTCTCGGTCCCCGCATGCTGGGGATCGCCGCGCAGCGCACTGCGGGTGCCCTGCCCTACCTCACCACCCCCGAGCACACCCGGCGCGCCCGGGAGCTGCTCGGCCCGGACGCACTACTCGCGCCCGAGCAGATGGTCATCCTCGACACCGATCCGGCTCAGGCCCGGGCGGTCGCGCACGACACCCTTGCGTTCTACCTGAAGCTGCCGAACTATGTGAACAACCTGCGCCGTCTCGGCTTCACCGAGGACGATCTGACGGGTGCCGGCTCGCAGCGCCTCGTCGATGCCGTGGTGGCCTGGGGCGATGTGGACTCCGTGCTGGCCAGGGTCGCCGAGCACCATGAGGCCGGTGCCGATCACGTGGCCATCCAGGTGCTCACCTCCACTCCCACCCGGCTCCCGCGCGAGCAGTGGGCCCGGCTGGCGCCGGTCATCGTCGGGTAACCTGGCTGATCCGGCGGCGAGCCGAGCGGGTGCCACCCCGGCCGGTAGCCGGTCCATCGCCGGTGGTCTGCCCTGGGTGATCGGTTAGCACACTGAACGTTGCCTCGGCAAGCCGCGGGTCTGGACCGACAGTGAGCGTGACGTCGCTGTGTATTTGGGCGTGGTGCTGGAAAATCTGCTGCGGGTTCACGGCCTGTTGACTGTCGGCAGGATGACACTCCGCCGGCCGATAGCGGCTGGCTCGATGGTGGGTGCTCCGGGACGATGATGCCAACCGGGGGAGGCGTGGCCGGTCGGTGCAACTGCCGACCTGCCTACCTGCCGTCGGTGGGTCCTGTCGTCGGTGGGTCCTGTCGTCGGTGGGCCCTACCGAGCGGGCAGCAGCCCGGGTCCGGTCCGTCATCCCGACATAGTGATGTTCCACGGAAAGGAGGGGAATGATCGAGGCGCAAGGGCTCACCAAGCGGTACGGACGTACGGTCGCCGTCAACGACCTGTCCTTCACGGTGCAGCCCGGCAAGGTGACCGGCTTCCTGGGGCCGAATGGTGCGGGAAAGTCCACTACAATGCGGATGATCCTGGGGCTCGATAATCCGAGCGCAGGCCAGGTCCGTATCGACGGCAAGCGATATGCCGAGCTGAAGGAACCACTCCGCCAGGTCGGAGCGCTGCTGGAAGCGAAATGGGTGCATCCCAACCGCTCCGCCCGCTCGCACCTGCGGTGGATGGCCGCGGCGAACCGAATTCCCGGGAAGCGGGTCGACGAGGTCTTGGAGATCGTTGGGCTCACCCCGGTCGCCGGCAAGCGGGCGGGTGGCTTCTCGCTCGGGATGGCACAGCGTCTCGGGATCGCGACGGCCCTGCTGGGTGACCCGCAGGTCCTTCTCTTCGACGAGCCCGTGAACGGGCTGGACCCGGAGGGAATCCTCTGGATTCGTCAGTTCATGCATCGACTTGCGGACGAGGGGCGGACGATCTTCGTTTCCAGTCATCTGCTGTCCGAGATGGCGCTGACCGCCCAGGAGCTCGTCGTCATCGGTCGCGGGCGGCTGATCGCCCAGACCAGTACCCATGCGTTCATCGACATGGCGTCCGAGTCGGCAGTCCGGGTCCGCGGGCCGGAGATGGAGCGGCTGCGTGGCGTGCTGACCGGTCAGGGCCTCGCGGTTCGGGACGCCGCCGCCGACGACGGTGGTCCGGCGGCGTTCCTCGTGTCGAACAGCAGCACCGAGCAGGTCGGCGAGCTGGCCGGTCGGATCGGGCTCGTCCTGCACGAGCTGGCGGCGCAGCGCGGCTCGTTGGAGCAGGCGTTCATCCAGCTGACCGGCGGCGAGGTGGAGTACCACGCCGGGACGCCGGGGCCGGGCGCCAGCCGGTCGGCGACAGGTGCTCCGCCGGGGCCCGTGCCGGCGGGAACTGCTGCCGGTCCGCTGGCCGGGACACCTCGCCAGCCGGTCGACGGTGGTGTGGGTGCCGGTGGTGTGGGTGCCGGGGGCGGTCCGTCGGCCTCGGCCGAGGCGGCACGAGGGGGGACTGGACGATGACCCTGCTCACCGTCGAGCGGATCAAGCTGTTCTCGACCCGCTCACCGTGGTGGTGCATGATCCTGGCGACCGCGCTCACCGTAGGGCTGACCTCGATCTTCGCGGCGGCGACCAACGGTGACGACCTCGCCAGCCTCACCCCGAACGTCACCCAGTTTGCCTACAACTTCGGCCTCGTGGTGATGATGGTGATGGCCACGTTGGCGGTCACCACCGAATACCGCTTCAGCACGATCCGGTCCACGTTCCTCGCGGTGCCCACCCGGACGCCGGCACTGCTCGCGAAGGCTGCCGTCGTCTCCCTGCTCGCGGGGATCGTCGGCGAGATCACCGCCATCGCCTCCTGGGGCGTCGCCAAGCTGATCAAGCCGGATGCCCCCCTGGCTCTGGACACGGCGCAGGAGTACCGTAACGTTTTCGGTGTCGGTCTGGTCTACTTGTTCGCGGCGATTTTCGCGCTGGCTCTGGGGCTGATCATCCGGCAGTCGGCGGGCGCGATCGTGATTACGCTTGTCTACCTGTTCCTCGGAGAGAGCCTGCTGCCGGCGATCCCCCGGATCGGTGACCAGATCCAGCACTGGCTGCCGTTCACCACCGGTGACAATTTCATCGTCGCCGGGCAGGTGGAGCGTTCCAACGGCCCGCCCGTGGTCGAGGGGATGCCGTTCGGCCCCTGGGGCTCCCTCGCTTACTTTGCCGCGATCTGCCTCGGCCTGTTCGCCATCGGGCTCGTCTTGGCCAAGCGTCGGGACGCCTGAGCCCACCCGAGGTGCGATCTCCATCGGCATGAGCTCTGAAGCCGTGGTTATCTGAGTATCTGTGATCATCAGAGTACCTGAACGCACCGGCGGGTTGCCTTCAGGCCTGGAGCCGCGGTCCACCGGTCGCCCCGACGTGGGCGACCGGTGGACCGCAGGTCAGGCGCCAGGGCCCCACAGGTCCCGACCGGCGCGGGCCCGCTCCTGGGCCTTCATGCGAGCCTCGTGGACGTGGCGCATCCCACCGGTGAGCCGCAGCCGGACCTGTTCGTCCACGGCGACGAAGGGGCGGTAGTAGATGTCGTCGTACTCCTCGGTGATCTGGAAGGTCCACCGCCCGTCGAGGACGTTGCGTCCGTGCAGCTCCCGGCGTACATAGGCGGCCATCTTGGCGTGTCCGGCGTCCTCCAGACCGCTAATCGCCTCCGCGAGGATCAGATCGGCCCGCCCGGAGAGTTGATGGAACTCGTAGAGCGCCCCGCGGGCCCGTTCAACCCACTCCAGCGCCTCGCTGAGCTTGCCGACCGCGTCAGCGGTCGTGTCGTCGAGGTCGGGCTGCGTGCGGTCGTCCTCTCGGCGGCCCCCGGCCGGACGATTCCCGCTCATCCGGTCGGTTCGACCACCGTCAGCCCGACTGCCGTCAGCCCGGCTGCTGTCGGTTCGGCTGCTGTCGGTTCGGCTGCTGTCGGTTCGACCCCGGCGGGTGTGTCTGCTCACCCTGACGGGATGCCCCGGCGGTGTCGGGTCACACCGACCTGCCGCCTCGCGCCGGGAACGACTACGAGAACCACCGGACCGCCTCTGTGGCTCTGGCGGGCAGGTATCCATTCAGGGGTGCTGGAACCTGCATCCCTGAATGGATACGTACAATCATGAGCACAGGAATTCTGGCACCGGGTATCTCGCGTCGGCGGTCGTGCATTTCGGCCGGGCCGAGGCCGTCCAGGCCGTCCAGGCCGTCCAGGCCGCGCGGCCGTGTCCTGGACGCGGCCTGTGTCGCGCACCCGGAGCGGTTCGTGAACCGGCCTCCGGTCCCGCCGCCGCTCCCGAAGCCGGCCGGGATCAACCGGAAGCCCGACGAGGCTGAGCCGGCCGACTCGGGTGTTCCCGAGAGATCGGAAATCGTTCCACAAAAATCACAATTAGGCTAATTCACAAAATATCTTACCTCAAAGATCTTGACAAGTTCCGTTCTGTCCCGCGCCAAGATCTTGGCTCAGGAATCCTGACCTGAAGGTTGGGTTTTCTGGATCTTGGTGGGGGGTTGGGAAGATGTTTGAGATCGTTGGTCAGACGATTCTTCGTAGCGGTCGGGGTCCCGGGCGTTGGGGGGGTGTGCGCCGGTCGATACACCGGACCATGGTGCTGATGGCTCAGTAGATGAGGGGTTCGGCCGCGACGAGCAGCATTATCACGAAAGTCGAGTCGTATTGGCCGTGCTCTCACGGAGAGTTCGGATTGGCGTAGTTCGGTGCTTGGTAGCCTGCGAGCATGTCGGTGTCGGAGCTTTCGGCGAGCAGTCAGAACTATCTGAAGGTGGTCTGGAGTCTTCAGGAGTGGTCCGGGGTGCCGGTGTCGCCTTCGACACTGGCAGCGAAGGTGGGGGTGAGGCTGTCGACGGCGTCGGACGCGGTGCGCAAACTTACTGAGCAGGGTCTGCTGGAGCACGCGCCCTACGGGGCAGTGTCACTGACAGAGAAGGGGCGGGTGCATGCGGTGGCGATGGTGCGCCGCCACCGGTTAATTGAGTCGTTCCTGGTGCAGGTGCTGGGGTATCGGTGGGATCAGGTGCATGATGAGGCCGAGACGCTGGAGCATGCGGTGTCGGACTTCATGGTGAACCGGATCGACGAATACCTCGGCCATCCCACCCGCGACCCACATGGTGATCCGATCCCGGGCTCGGACGGCACGGTGCGGGTACCGGATGCGGTCCTGCTGTCTCGGATCGGGCCGGGCGCGCACGCGCGTGTGGAGCGGATCTCGGACGCGGACGCGGGCCTGTTGCAGTTCTTCGCCGAGCGTGGGATTGGCATCGGTACCGTGCTGGAGGTGCGAGCCGGGGCACCGTACTCGGATTCGGTGGAGGTGGTTGTGGAAGGCCGCGATGAGGCGGTGGCTCTTGGCCGGTCGGCGACGGACGCCGTGTGCGTCACGGTGAGCTCCTCGGGGCCGGCTCCGCCGCGGGAGGCCGGCCCGGGACACGGGTGCGAGACCACGGCCGAGGCGGGCCGTGACGGATCAATGAACTAGCTTCCGAGCGGCCCACCTACCTTCGAAAGGGTGAAGAAGGCGGTTTCCGAGTGGTGCCAGTGTGGTGAGCCGAGGTTCCTCCTGATCGCTGGGTCTCGGGTCGGCTGCGGGTCAGCTCGCTGAGACGAACTCCCGGTGCCGCCGAGCGAGCAGTCGTTTGCCAAGCAGCCCGTGGCGGGGGCTGAACAGGTAGACGAGTGCAAACACGACGCCCTGGACGACGACGACGAGCCCGCCGGAGGACGCGTCGAGCCAGTAGCTGAGATAGATCCCCATCACCGAGCTCGCGGCCGATATCGCCGGGGCGATGACGAGCATACGTCCGAAGCGGTCGGTGAGCAGGAAGGCGGTGGCGCCAGGGATGATCAGCATCGCCACGACGAGGATCACCCCGACCACCTGCAGTGCGACCACGGCGGTGAGGGCGAGCAGGCCGAGCAGCAGCGTGCCGAGGAACCGCGGCGACAGGCCGATAGCGTGGGCGTGAGTCGGGTCGAACGCGTACAGCGTCAGGTCACGCCGCTTCAGCACAAGGATGACGAACGCGACAGCAGCGAGGATGCCGATCTGGATGAGGTCCGCGGTGGAGACGCCGAGGATGTTGCCGAAGACGATGTGGTTCAGGTCGGTCTGGCTCGGGGTGATCGAGATGAGGACGAGTCCGAGCGCAAACAGGGTGGTGAAGACGATCCCGATCGCGGCGTCTTCTTTCACCCGGCTGGTTCCGCGGATCGTCCCGATGAGCGCGACAGAGAGGAACCCGAACACGAGCGCACCGATCGCGAACGGTATGCCGAGGATGTAGGCGATCACGACCCCGGGCAGGACGGAGTGAGAGACCGCGTCACCCATCAGCGACCAGCCGACGAGCACGAGCCAGCACGACAGGAGGGCACAGACGACAGCAGCGATCATGGTGGTGGTAAGAGCCCGGACCATGAAGTCGTACTGCAGCGGATCCAGGAGCAGATCGAGCGGGTTCATGCGACGTACTTCTGCTCGAGCACGTCGAGTCCGAACGCGCGGGCGAGGTTCTCCGGTCTGAGTGTCTCGGTCACGGAGCCGTGGAACAGCACTCGGCGCAGCAGCAGCACCGCCTCGTCGGCCAGCTGTGGCAGGGCGTGAAGGTCATGGGTGGAGACCAGGATGGTACGGCCGTCCGCGGCGAGCTCCTTGAGTAGTCGGACGATGGTGGCTTCGGATTTCTTGTCGACCCCGGCGAAGGGTTCGTCCAAGAGCATGATCTGCGCATTTTGGGCGATGCCGCGGGCGACGAACGCGCGTTTCTTTTGCCCGCCGGAGAGCTGTCCGATTTGCCGGTCCGCGTACTCGGTCAGCCCCACACGCTCCAGCGCCTCGGACACCGCCGTGTGGTCGGCCGGGCGCGCCCGGCGGGTGAAGTTCTGGTGGCCGTAGCGGCCCATCATCACAACGTCGCGCACGGAGACAGGGAAGGCCCAATCGACCTCCTCGCTCTGTGGCACATAACCCACCAGGCCCTGTTTACGCGCCACGGCAGGCTCGGCACCGTCGAGTAGCACGCGTCCCCGGTCGGGGCGGACTATACCCATGACCGACTTGAACAGCGTCGACTTGCCGGATCCGTTCATCCCGATCAACCCGGCCACCCGCCCCGGCTCGACGGTGAGGGACACGCCGTCGAGGGCGAGGACCCCGCCGTAACGGACGACGACCTCCTGAACCTGGATCGCCGCGGTCACGAGGTCCGCCCGGTGAGCCCGTTGATAATCGTGGTCGCGTCGTAGCGGATCAGGTCGAGGTAGGTCGGTACCGGCCCGTCGGCCTTGGAGAGAGAATCGACATAGAGGATGCCGCCCAGGGCCGCGCCGGTGGCGTTGGCGACCTGCCGCATCGGCTTGTCCGACACCGTGGACTCGCAGAACACCGCCGGCACGTCATGCGCCTTGACGAACGTGATCGTCGAGGCGATCTGCTGCGGCGTCGCCTGTTGCTCGGCGTTCACGGGCCAGATGTACTGCTCCGTCAGCCCCGTGTCGCGGGCGAGGTACGAGAACGCGCCCTCGCAGGTCACCAGCGCCCGCTTCTTTGCCGGCAGCGTCGACAGCTTCGACACGAGCTCGTCCTGTACGGCCTGGAGCTTGGCCTTGTACGTCTTACCGTTCGCCCTGAAGTCCGCCGCGTGCGCGGGATCGAGATCACTGAAGGCATCGACGATGTTGTCGACATAGATTTGCGCGTTCAACGGGCTCATCCAGGCGTGCGGGTTCGGCTTGCCTGCGTAGGCGTCCTCGGTGATGTCTATCGCCTTGACCCCGTCCGACACCACGGCGTGCCGCACGTGCACCGACTCCACGAACCGCTTGAACCACAGCTCCAGGTTCAGGCCGTTGTCCAGGATCAGATCCGCCTCCGATGCCTTCGTGATATCACCCGGCGTCGGCTCGTACCCGTGGATCTCCGCCCCCACCTTCGTGATCGACTCCACCCGCAGGTGATCTCCTGCAACGTTCTGTGCGATGTCCGATAACACCGTGAACGTCGTCAGTACTACCGGACGATCACGCCCCCCACCGGCCGATGCGTCGACAGCGGGGGTGGTGGAGCACCCCGACAGCATCAGCGCGGCGGCGGCGGTAGCCGACCCCACTCTCGACAGCCATGCGACAGTACCGCGCATCATAAGCCCCTTCCCGTCCTTCCGAACATCAATCTTCGGTATGGCGAAGTTTGATTACTATATAGACGGATTCTCGGGTGATGTCCAACCATCTCCACGCGTTCGTCGGATATCGTGGTTGTCCAATCACTATTCGTGATTGATTGTTGCGGCGGAGTGTGGCCGCGGGTCGAGCCAGGACAAGGGCGCCCCCGCCACCTGGATGATCGTTCCTGTCGAAGAAAAGATCAACTGGGTGAGGTTGAGGGGGTTGAACGACAGTCCTACCGGCGAACACCTCGGAGTTCAGTCGGGCACCGGCCCGGCTGGGACGACTCGGCGAGTTAGCCGTCGTCGCCGCCCGCTGCTGGAGTCGTGCGCACAGCAGGGAGGGTGACCTGCTGGTCGGCATCGAGGGCGAGCTGTGCATCGCGGGCCCGCAGCTCACCCCTGGCTACCTGGACCCGGCGGACGACCGTGGCCGGTTCTTCGAGGGGGACGGTCGCCGCTGGTACCGCACCGGCGACCGGGTCCGCCGTCGTCCCGACGGCACGCTTGTCTATATCGGCCGGCTGGACTCCCAGGTGCAGGTACAGAGCTGGTGACTCGGTAGCAGGCTGGCGGCTCGGCCAGGTCGGGTCATAACGACACCAACGTGGTAGATCTGAGGCGCCACGATACGCCCACGGTCGATGGCGCTGACACGGCGTACTGGCGTGACCGCGCGGAGCGGGCCGAGGCGCGGATCGGCGAGTTGACCGCGCAGGCGCGGGCCCGGGACGCGCGGATGGACGAACTGACCGAGCAGGTCGCGGTGCTCAGCCGGCGGCGGGGGTAGCGCGAGACC
>NZ_CDWWEW010000165.1:0-10783 GCF_977966315.1 Frankia sp. CeRuru1 | reverse complement strand
CGACCAGGAGGCAGGACGTGACCGGATGACAGAAGCCACGCGGGCGCCGAATGCCTGTCGCTGCATTGACATCGAGGTGGCGGGAGCTATCGGGGCCCCGACAGCCCGGTGCCCGGTCACTCTCGCCTAAGATTTTGCCAGCGGTTGACCGTAATGGTTGATCGGGACATTCCGTGATGGATCAAGAGTCGGTGCGCGTCCACCGGCGGGCCCGCGACCTGCGCGGCGTTCCCGCGCGAGGCCGCGGTCGGCACGCGGCGAGTGGGGGTACAGGTCGATAATGTCATCGGATGCGGGTGTGGCGGCACGATCCGCCCCCCTTGGCCCGGACGACCCCCACGAGCTCGGCTCGTACACGCTGCTGGGCAAACTCGGCCAGGGTGGAATGGGCATGGTCTATCTGGGCCGCTCCGGGAAGGGCCGGCTCGTCGCCATCAAGGTGATCCGGAACGAGGCTGTCGGGAACCCCGAGTTCCGAGCCCGGTTCCGGCTGGAGGCCGAGACCGCCCGGCGAGTCGCCCGGGTCTGCACCGCCGAGGTGCTCGACGCCGATCCGGACGCCGAGTGGCCCTACCTGGTCACCGAGTTCATCGAGGGCGAGACCCTCGCCCGGTACGTCCAGCGCAACGGCCCGCTCGCCGATGCCAACCTCGAACAACTCGCGGTCGGCGTGGCCGCGGCGCTCACCGCCATCCACAGCGCCGGGATCGTGCACCGCGACCTCAAGCCCGCGAACGTCATCCTCTCACCGTTCGGCCCCCGGGTGATCGACTTCGGTATCGCCCGGGCGGTGGACGCCGGCAGTAACCTCACCGGCGATCTCCAGCAGCTCGGGACGCCGGCGTTCATGTCCCCGGAGCAGATCGAGAGCCGGCCGATCACCTCGGCGGTCGACATCTGGGCGTGGGGTGGCCTCGTCGCCTTCGCCGCCACCGGGCACTACCCCTTCGGTGAGGCCTCGGCGCAGGTGCTGCTCTACCGCGCCCTACACGAGGAACCGCGGCTCGACGACGTCGACCCGGCGCTGCGCCCGATCGTCTGGCACGCGATGCGCAAGGACCCGAGCACCCGCCCGAGCGCCCAGCAGCTCATGCTGCGCCTGCTCGGCGACCCGTCGGGCACCGGCCCGGACGCTGCCGCCGCCGTCAACCCGCAGGACGTCACGAACATCCTGCAGGGCTGGAAGCTGCCAGTGCCCGGCCCGGGCGCACCGGTCACGGGCGGCACCGGGCCCCACGGGGCCGGCTTCCCCGCAACGGCAACGGCCCCCGTCAGCAGCGGTTACACCGTCGACCAGGACGCCCCGACCCGGCTACCCGCCGGTGCCGGCGGTCACGGGAGTCCCGGCGGTCCCGGGGGCGGTGAAGCCGATGGTCCCGGCCGGCAGGGCGGCGCGGGCGGGAACAGGAACCGCACCCCGCTGCTCGTCGGTGGGGGTGTCGTAGTCGTCGGCGCGATCCTCGCGGGAGTACTCGCCCTCAGCGCGGGTGATGACGGCGGCTCCGGGACCGACGCGGCCAATCCGGCCACTATCTCCGGGGCTCCGGCCACGTCGCCCCAACCAGCCCCATCGGCCCAATCAGCGGCCTTCACGCTGCCCAGGGCGGCCCAGCCGCTTGGCAAGGACACCCTCGTCTACGCGTCCAATCGCAACGGCAACTACGATCTGTTCACCGGGCAGGTCACGGACAACGGGCTGCTCGCGAACGACAAGCCGATCGTCACCGGTCCGGACCAGGAGATGCTGCCCGCGATCAGCGACGATCGCAAGACGATCGTCTACTTCAAGAAGGGCAGCCCGAATACGCTGCAGGCGATTGCCGCCGACGGCTCCGGGAAACCGGTACAGCTGTTCACCTCGGGCCCGGCCGCCGGGCTGGCGATCGCGGACGACGCCCGGCCCTCGCTCTCCCCCGACGGCGGTTTCCTGGTCGTCCGTTCCACCAGGGATCAGACCGGAACGCCGAACCCCGGCCTGTATGTGGTGAAACTGGACGGCTCGAGCGTGCGGCGGCTCAACGCGAAGCCGCAGGCGACCGACCCCGCCTGGTCGCCGGACGGCGAGCGGATCGCCTACTGGTCGAACAACACCGGTGGCGACCGCGGCTTCATCGTGGTGATCCCGGCCCAACCGGATGCCCAGGCGACCCCGATCACGCAGGACCAGGGCAACGGGGACTCGGACCCGGTCTGGTCCCCGGACAGCAGGAAGATCGCTTTTACCCGGGCGAAGAACGGCGATCTGGAGATCTTCGAGATGAACTCGGACGGCACCGACGTCCGGCAGCTCACCCGGGTGCACGGGGACGACCAGGACCCGGCCTACGCGCCGGACGGTCGCATCGCCTTCAGCGGGCAGCGCAATCCCACGGACCCTGGTGACCGGCAACTCTACGTTCTGCATCCGAACGATCCGAACAATCCGAACGATAGTGACCGCAAGATCACCACTACCGGCGGGTTCAACGGCCACGCCCGTTGGAACGCCGGCTGAGCTCCTTGCCTATCCAGAGGGATAAATCGGGCGCAAAAGCCTCTGGATAGGCAAGGAAGCCGGCGAGAGGGGCCGGTTATGCACAGATCGCGAACGAGCCCGGCAGGATGCTCGAACCGTGATCGACACTGGGGACGTGACCCAGTCCTATGAGAAGGTCGTCGCACTCGCCCGCAAGCAGGACGACATGATCACCCGTCGGCATGCCCGGCAGCTCGGGATGTCGGACCAAGCGATCAGCGTTCGTAGACGCAGGCACGGCTGGACCTCCCCGGTGCGGGGCACGTTGCTCGTGCCGCCCGTTCGGGACGAAATCCGGGCCCGTGCCCGAGCGGCGCTGTCGATCGTCGGAGGGACGATCTGCGGACGTACCGCGGCCCGACTGCACGGCCTTCCCGCCCTCTCCCGCTGGCGGCCCGACGAACCCGTCGATGTCGCGCTGCCCGGTGAGGGGGGACTTCGTCAGCGTCGCGGTTGTCACCGGCATTGGATGACGGTTCGCGGTGGCGAGACCATCGACCTCGACGGCATCCGTACCACCACGGTTGCCCGGACGTTGGAAGATCTGGCCCTACTGTGCGACCGTGAGCTGTTCATCTGTGTCCTCGACGCTTTTGTTCACCAACGCCGTCTATCCCGGAACGAGCTGTTCGATCTTCGCACACGCGTGCAGGAACGCCGCGATGGTGATCGTGCGGACGGATGGTGGTCAAAGATCGACGGGCGGGCAGAGTCACCGCTGGAGACGCGTGCGCGGCTCCTTCTCGATGACGCCGGGCTGGCGCCGGACGAGCTTCAATGGATAGTCCACGATCCCCGGCACGGCCGGCCGGTGGCACGGCTCGATCTCGCCTGGCCGTCGCTGCGGGTCGCGATCGAAGCGGACGGCGTCGGGCCGCACGGTGAGCCGGAGGCTCTTCATCGCGATCGGGCACGTCAGAACGACCTCGTCCGTCTCGACTGGGATGTTCTGCGCTTCACCTGGCACGATGTCACGACGGAAGCGGCGAGAACGACGGAAGTCGTCCGGATGGCACTTCTCCGAGCCCGTGCAGGTGGCCCTGCCGAAGCGTGAATCCCGCCGGCCGACCCGGGACCCGGGGACCCGGGACGCCCGAGGCTCCCGGCTTCCTTGCCTATCCAGAGGCTTTTGTGTCTGATTTATCCCTCTGGATAGGCAAGGGGCCTAGCGGGGTGGGCCGCTGACCGGTGCGGCGGTGGCGCGTTTGACGGTCTTCGGGTCCATCCGGCGGATCAGGAAGGAAGTAATGATCACGAGGAAGACGCCGACGACGAGACCGGCGACGATGTCGGTGAGGTACGCCGAGGCGCTGTGGTCGAAGAAGGGGTCGTCGACGACCTTCGGGTTCACCGGCTTCTGGTTGTCTGGCCGCAGCACGCCGGCCAGGGTAATGCGGTTCAGGTCACCGACCGAGGCCATCGACGCGAAGCCCCAGCGGGCCGGCGCGATGTAGCTGATCTGCTCCAGACCGGGCGTGCCCTTCACCGGCACGATGCCACCGCTGAAGATGAGCTGGGCCATGGTGATCAGTACCAGGAGCGGCATGGTCTTGTCCGCATTGTCGACCATCGCCGAGATCACCAGCCCGAGCATGGCCGACGCGAGCGAGACCACAATCACGGCGATGAGCAGTTCGAGCAGGGCGTTCCCGAGCACGACACCCTTGTCCGGCGTTCGCCCGGCAAGACCGATCAACGTGAACGGGATCGCCTGGGCGACAGTGATCACAACAAGAACGAGGATCTTCGAACCGACATACGCGGTCCGGGACAGACCGATGGCTCTCTCTCTTCGGTAGATCGCCCGTTCCTTGACGATCTCTCTGACCGAGTTCGCCATTCCCATGAAACAGGCACAGAGAACCATGATCAAAAGAACTGTCGGGGCATCCGAGTTCGGCGAGAACTGTTTGGCCTGTTCGGCCGTGAGATCAAAGTTCCCGCCGATGGCCCTGGGTATCAGCCCGAGCAGGAACGGGAAGGCGATAATGAGCCGCAGGTATGACTTGTCGGATGCGACGACGGCCATTGTTCGTCGGCTCAGCGTCACAAGCTGCGAGATCACCGACTGCTGCCGCAGCGAGGGCAGCTCCTCGGGAGCCGGCCGGGCCGACGGAGCAGTGATCGAGGCGGGCACGTAGTACCGCGAGTTGCGGAACTTGGCGGCCGACTCGGCCCCGGGCGTCGCCTCCAGGGTGAGGAAGACGTCCGGGTAGTCCCGCTTGCCGAAGAAGGGCAGCGCGTCCTGCGGCGGACCGAAGTAGGCCACGTAGCCGCCGGGAGCGAGGACGAGGATGTAGTCGCACAGGTCGAGCTGGGCGACGCTGTGGGTGACCACGACGACCGTCCGGCCGTCGTCCGCGAGCTTGCGCAGCGACTCCATGACGTTCTTGTCCATGCCCGGGTCGAGGCCGGAGGTCGGCTCGTCGAGGTAGAGCAGGGTCGGCCGGGTCAGCAGCTCCAGGGCCACCGAGGTCCGCTTGCGCTGGCCGCCGGACAGCCGGGAGACCTGGGTGCTGGCGTGCTGGGTGAGGCCCAGCTCGGCGAGCACCTCGTCGACCCGGGTGCGCCGCTCCGCCTTCGTGACGTCCGGCGGGAAGCGCAGCTCGGCGCCGAACTCGAGTGCCTTGCGGACGGTGAGCGAGGTGTGCAGCAGGTCCTCCTGCGGCACGTAGCCGATCCGGCGCCGCAGTTCGTCATACTCTGAGTAGAGGTCCCGGCCGGCGTAGCGCACGGTGCCCTTGTCCGCGGGGCGAAAGCCGGTGAGCGCGTTGAGCAGCGTCGACTTACCCGCCCCGGACGGCCCGACGACGCCCAGCAGCGCCCGGCCGGGCAGCTTGAACGTCATGTCGTGCATGAGCTGCTTCTGACCGGCCCAGACGTTCAGGGCGTCGGCCTCGAAGCTGACGTCACCGGAGTCGATGTACTCGACGAGCTGGTCGCCCTCGAGCTGGAAGACGTGGTGACCGACGGCGATGACGTCGCCCTGGCCGACGGACGCCCGGTTGATCCGACGACCGTTGACGAACACGCCGTTGGCGGAGTCGAGGTCGGCGATCTGCAGGCCAGACCGGCCGATGTAGAGCTCGGCGTGCCGGCGGGAGGCAAGCAGGTCGGTGATGACGATGTCATTGTCACGGGCACGGCCGATCGACATCGTGCCCGGGCGCAGCCGATAGGTGGTTCGCCGCTCGTGCTCCTGCTCGAGGCTGGTGACGCCACTCACCCGTTCGTCCCGACCCTGGTCGTCGTAGTCGTGCCCGCGCTGGGACGGATCGGTCGGCCCCTGATGCGAGGTCCCGCGCCCACCCCTCGAGGAGCCCGTGGGTCGTGGCGGAGAGTAACCGGCAGCATTGGGCAGCATCGTCTGCATGTCGTAGCCGGGGTCGTACTCCGGCTCGTCCAGCGGCCTGCGGCCTTCCGGCACCTGGGGATGGATGACAACCTCGGGCCCGGTCGGAGTGCCGAGACGAAGCCGCACCTCACCGTGCACCGGGACGGTCTCGGGCATGCGCTGCCCGTCGATCCAGGTGCCGTTGGAACTGATGTCCCGAACGACCCACCCGTTGCCGGTCTGCTCAAGGAGGAGATGGCGACGGGAGACCCGGCTGTCCGCTATGACGTAGTCGGCGGTCCGGGCACGGCCGATGATGAACTGCGCCTCGGCCGGCACGGTAGCCGCACCGGCCTCGGTGACGACTCTCAGGAAGGTCGTCTGCACGTGTTTCCCCCTTCGCGACGGGACGCTGGCCGGGATGTCCCGCCGAACTCCACCTTGTCACTACGTTGTGCGGTGTCACTACGCTGTGCGGTTTTACCAGGTACTGCGGTGTCATCATGGCGCGCCGGGTCACCACCTCACGCGGCCACTCGAGCCGCCGGATCACGCCGGATGCCCGATCGTAGCGTCGAGGGATGACCTTGATCCACCCCGGGTGACGATTTACCACCAGCTGAACGGCGATCGTTGCCGTCGCGTCGACTTCCGGGCATCTCTCGGGTTCCTGCCGCCTCATGATCGGTCGATTTACCGGTTACCCTGCACGAAACCTTCCGGGCCACGTCACCCTGGGTGGTCAGATCGTCTCGATGACCGTGCCACGGAAGCGACGACGATGACGCATGTTCCCGTCCGGCACCCTATGAGAATGATGGTCGACGGTCCCCGACAGTGGCAGCTGTCGCCGATCCGACCAGCGGCTGCAGGCCTCGGCGGCACCCGGGACGCACGCCACGGAAGTGGACGATCAGCCAACGGACGGCCACCGGAAATCGGCTGATGAAACGCCGGGAGGTGCCGCGCGTCGAACGATCGTCGACAGGTCGACGTACTCCGCGGGAAGGTCGACGTACTCCGGGAAGGACGTACTCCGGGGAGAGAGGGGCCATGGGCGGCCTCGACCGGATCCGATCCGGGCCCTGACCGCGGGGAGGGCGGTCGGTACGGCTCGACCACCGCGCGCGAGGCATTCCGGGTCGGCGCAACTGTGGCGGAAATCATGTCAGGGCTCAGGACCGCCACTCAGGGCTCAGGACGCCGGGAGCACCACGTCCTCGGCGGTCGCGGTGAGTGAGAGACCGGTCGCGTTCGTGGATGCCTCGACGATGCGGAGATGGAATGGCAGACCGGAGATCGGGATCGGGATGGACGGCAGAAGTTCTCCGGGGACACTGAATCCGAGGTTCACAGCTCCGGTGAGCTTCACCTCACTCGGCACCAGGGTGAGCATGTTGTTCCGGACCTCGAACGTCGTGATCCCACCGACCTGCTGGGTACCCAGCACCGGCACGTTGACGGTGCCAGTCACCTCGATCTCCTTTCCCCCGTCGACCGGCTTCACCTGCACCTGCTGCCCGGCGAGGTAGGCGTTGAGGTCGTTGTAGGTCATATCCACAGTGGCCCGCACGCGATCGACGGGCACCTGCCCGACATTGTTGGTGATGGCATCACCGAGCGGTACGTGTACACCCTTCAGATTGGCCTTCACCGACGAGATCTTCGGGCCCGGCGTCGGGATGCCCTCGATCTCCACTCCGATGTTGGTGAACTTCCCGAACAGGACCTGGGTAAGGAACGGGAATCCGCCGATGCTCACGCTCTTGACCGTCGGGACGGGATCACCCGGCTTGATGTTCTCGGCCACGCCGGCCTCGACCTGCTGGCGCATCTGATCCTTGGCTATCACCACGCTGACCCGGTCGCCCACGACGAACAGGACGATCAGGGCGACCAGCGCGATGAGCAGTTTCCGGCGCCGGCGACGCGGCTTGGCGGGCACGGCGGGCGTGCCGCCGCTTGGCGCCACGGCGAATCCCTCCGGGCCTCTACCGCCCCCGCCGGCGGCGCCGGGCAGCCGATCATGGGGTCCGCCGCCCTCGCGGGCGGTGATGTTCCCCATCCCCGTGGTCCCGGGCGCCGCACCCAGGACCGCGGTGCCGTCGTAGCCACCCTGAGCGCCGGAGCCGGCCCACGGGTCATAACCAGCCGGCGGGTCACCCCTCCGGGTCGGCGCGGCCGGCCGCGCCGGCCGGAACGAGTCCGCGGGCGGCGGTGGTCCCATCGGCCGGAAGGACTCCGCAGGCGGCGGTGGTCCCACCGGGGCGCCCGGACGGGCCGGCCTGTTCTGGTTCGCGGGCCGCGTCCCATCACCGTCCGGAGGCATCACATGGGTGCTGTCCGCAGGCTGCTGCCCATCACCGTCACGTCCGTCGTTCACCGGTCCATCTCCTGCCATGCCGCGCCGGAGCACGCCGTCGCCCTGTCGATGTCCGCCTGGCGGTTGTCCTGTGCCTGGCCCTGCCGGATCGTCGCATGCTCCGTGCCTTCCGCACGGCCGCGGGTCCGATCATCCATGCGACATCGGTGTCGGATCCCCGACTTGACCGACCAGACCGGGCAAACCAGATACCATCGGCCACCGCCAGGAGCATGATCCGCCAGCCATCACCGGCCGTCACTCATGTCACCAGCGTCACCGCCGCCACCAGCTCACACCTCCAGCGGGAGCTGCGCCACCGGAGTGTCCCGTCTAGCCGGCGCGAGCCGGAAAACGTCGCCACGCGGGGCGGCGAACGCCTGCCAGAAGTGGTCCGCGACCACCCCCGGACGTAGCGGGCCCGCAGCGTCCACCCTGCCGTCGAGAACCACCGTGCGCAGCCGGACACCCCGCGCGGCCAGCATCGGCCGTACCGCATCGGCGAGGGCGGCGAGGCCTGCCTTGCCGATCGCCAGCGCGAACCGGCCGGCCACCGGCTCGGTGCGCGATCCGGCCGTGGTCAACAGGATGGTCGCGGCCGGCCGGTCCACGAGGAGGTCTGCCGCCACCTGCACCGCGGTGAGCGCGCCCGTGACGTTCACCGCAAGAGTCTGGTTCATCGTCTCGGCCTTCACCGTGAGGGCGCCGCCGCGGATGCTGAGCTTGGCGTTGTAGACAAGCACCGTCAGCCCCCCGACGTCGGCCGCCACCCGCTGGATGGCCGTGGTGAGGGCCGGCTGGTCGGTGACGTCGGCGACGGCGCCGTGCACCGCCAGGCCGTCCTCGGCGAGCTCGTCCCTCACCCGGGTCAGCGTGTCGGCGGACCGGGAGACGACTCCCAGGGCGAGCCCCTCCCGGCCAAACCGGCGCAACAGGTCGGAACCGAAGCTCGCCCCCGGTCCCACGACGACGAGGCCGCGGGTCGCCGGGGCGAACTCCGGGTCCCCGGCACGGCCGCCGGCACGGTCCCCGGCATGGTCACGATCACGGTCACGATCACGGTCGACGCCACCGCCCGGCCCGCCGGGGTAACCCGGAGCCGGCTCGCACGGTCCGGTGCTCATGGCCTCATCCTGACGGAGACGCTGTCCGGACATCCCGGGGATCGACGGAACGCCCGGCCCGGTCTTCAGGGGTGGGCCCGCTGCTCCCGGGCGGCCTCGACGGCCGCCCGGGCCCGCAGCGGCGCGCAACGGTGGTAGGCCCAGCCCAGGGCCGCACCGACGATGACCACCGGGATCAGCAGGAAGAACAGGACAACCACACAGGCGGCAATGGTCTCCACGCCCTTGGCCTACCCAGGCTCCCGGCCTACCCAGGCTCCCGGGTCGACCCGATGCGCCCGGTAGTGCCTCAGGCGACGAGAACCCCGGGGTTGAGGATGCCGGCCGGGTCCAGTGTCCGTTTGACCGCCCGGAGCACCTCGACACCAAGATCGCCGATCTCGGCGCCGAGCCAGGGCCGGTGCTCCGTCCCGACCGCGTGGTGGTGGGTGATCGTGCCGCCCGTGGCGATGACCGCGTCCGTGGCCGCGGCCTTGGCCGCCCGCCAGCTCCCGATCGGGTCGTCGCCCTCGCCGCAGACGACGGTGAAGTAGAGCGAAGCCCCCGTGGCGTACAGATGAGAAATGTGGCACATGACGACCGGTGCCAGGCCGGCGGCGGCCAGCGTCATGGTGAGCGCATCTCGGACGGCCGCGTACAGCCCGGGCAGCGCCGTCCAGAATCCCGCCGTTTCCAGGGTCTCGGCGAAGATGCCCTGGTCCAGCAGCGCGTCGCGCAGGTAGGGCGCCCGGAACCGACCCTGCTCCCAGTCCTGGCCGGCCGCCGCGCCGAGCCGTTTGGCGCCCCCGGCGAGCAGGACGGCAGCGACCGCCGCGGAACGCTGTTCCACCGCGCGATCGTCGCCTTCGTAGCCGGTCACCAGGTAGCAGCCGACGGCGCCGCCCCCGCGCTCGCCGCCCGACCGGGTCGGCCGCGCGAGCCCCGCGACGGTCTCCGTCTCGTCGGACAACCGGCATACCGTCGGCCGCAGGTCGCGGGCGGCGAGTGAGCGCAGCAGCCGGGTGCCGGTCGCGAAGTCGGGCACCGACCAGGCCTCGTAGCCGCGCCGGGCCGGCAGCGGCCGGACCCGGACCACGACCTGGGTGATCACCCCGAAGGCGCCCTCGGAGCCGAGTAGCAGCTCCCGCAGGTCCGGTCCGGCGGCCGACGCCGGGGCGCGGCCGAGCTCCCAGCCGCCCACCGGCGTGGCCACCCGCAGGCCGACGACCAGGTCGTCGAACCGGCCGTAGCCCCCGGATGCCTGACCGCTGGACCTGGTCGCCGCGTAGCCACCGATAGTGGCGTACTCCCAGGACTGGGGGACGTGCCCGAGCGTGAGACCGTGCTCGGCCAGCAACGCCTCGGCCCGGGGGCCCCGCAGCCCGGCGCCGAGCTCCGCGGTGCCGGAGTCGGGATCCACCCGGCCGAGCCGGTCCAGCCGGGCGAGGTCGAGGGCGACGACGGCACGG
>NZ_CDWWEW010000164.1:0-10789 GCF_977966315.1 Frankia sp. CeRuru1 | reverse complement strand
GCTCCGCCGCACCAGTTCCGCCGCATCCCCCGTCGTGCTTCCATATGCCACCGTGCGTGCTTCCGTAGGCCACGCCCGTGTCGGTCGACAATATGGATCGTATGGTGGATAAGTGTTCGGCGCCGTCGACGGATCTCATGACGCGGGCGAGGGGCGGGGCATGCGGCAGGAAGCTGGATCGACGGGATCGGGACCCGACGGGGGGCCGCGGCCACGGCGGGCGGAATGGCCGGGGGCGAGTCTGCTCGGCCGCATGTCGCCGGAGTGCCGGGCGGAAATGCTGCAGATCGGCCTCTACCGGGAGTACGCGAGCGAGGAGATCGTGATGCGGGAGGGGGACACCACCAACTTCGTCGTCCTCCTGCTGAACGGATGGGTGAAGGTCACCGCGGCGACCGAGAACGGCGGCTTCGCGCTGCTGGCCATTCGCCACGGCGGTGACCTCGTCGGCGAGCTGGCGGGGGTGGATTCCGAGCCGCGTTCGGCGACGGTGACCGCCGCCGGGGCCGTGCTCGCGAAGGTGATCCTGGCCGAGGCGTTCGTCGCCTTCCTGCGCCGGCAGCCGGACGTGCACCAGATCGTGACCAGCACGATCGCGACGAAACTGCGCTCGGCGACCCGCCGTCGGGTCGAGTTCGGCGGGTGCCCGGTCGCGGTGCGGGTGGCACGGGTGATTCTCGAACTGGAGCGGGCGTATGGCGGTGCCGCCGGCGGTGGGCGATCGGTCGGGGTGTCCCTCACTCAGCCGGAGCTTGCCGCCCTGGTCGGCGCGGCCGAGCCGACAGTGCACAAGGTGCTGCGGGAACTGCGGCAGCGCAACGTCCTTGACACTGGTTATCGCACTGTCGTGATCCACGACATCGGGGCGTTGCGGCTTGCCGCAAACCCGTGAGAATACGGGGCGGTCGGTCCGCGTGACGCGGGACAGTGGCTGCTGTCCGGTTCTGGCCGCGGAGGTTGCCTGTGAGCGGAAGACCGCCCGGAATCCGGCGTATGTGTATTGCCCTGGACGCCGACCGGACCGGCACCGCGCCGCCGGGTGTGTTGCGGCCGAGAAGGTGGCAGCGTGATCTCGGTACGGTGGTGGACGAGGTGTGCGCGCTGGCCGAGATGGACCGGGCACACTGGATTTTTCCGGCCGTCGGCGGCGGTGAGATCGCGATTCTTCCGCCGGGCATCGACGAGGGTCGGGTCGTCGCTGCCTTCGTCCGGGCGCTGCGCATCGTGCTGTTTCACCTGAACGACTCCCGGCCCGATTCGGAGTGGGTTCGGTTACGCGTCGCGATGCACCAGGGAATCACCCGCGTCGACGAGTCAGGCTTCTCGGGACGAGCGGTGGTGAAGGCATCGGAACTGCGTGACTGCGCCGCCCTCCGGGCCGAGTTCGCTCGATGCTCGGCGGCCGACCTGGCGCTCGCCGTCTCCGCCGAACTGTTCGACGACGTCGTCGAACATGACTATCCCGAGCTGCGTGGCCGTGATTTTCACCCGGTGCGGGTGGATCTCGCGTCGATAGGTCGAGCCGATGCCTGGTTCCTGCTCTCCCGATCGGTCGACGCGGCAACCATGCCCGGCGTGGCGACGACCTCCGGCGTGGCGACGGCCTCCGGCGCGGCCATGTCCCTCGTGCGGGCTGTTCCCGGGTTCGGGGCGGCCGCCGGGCCCGTGCTGTCGGTGGTCCCCGAATCGGACGCCAGGCGGTCAGCCGGCGGGTTCGACCCGGCCTTCCTCGGGCAGGCCCGTCGCCCACCTCTCCTCAATACGGCCGTACTTCCAGACCAGCAGAGCGACGGCCCAGGTGGCGACGAACAGGCCGACAACGAAGTAGCCGACGACGTTGAGATCCAGACCCGCGACCCAGTCCCAGAACCCGCCGGTGAGATGTGCTTTCTCGGCGAGGATGCCGAGCAGTTCGACGCTGCCGATGAGGAACGCGACCGCGACGGACAGCCCGGTAATGGTGATGTTGTAGTAGACCTTGCGGACCGGTTGGGAAAAGGCCCAGCCATAGGCGAAGTTCATGAACGAGCCGTCGATGGTGTCGAGCAGGCTCATGCCGGCGGCGAACAGGATCGGCAGGACGAGGATGGCGTACCAGGGCAGGCCGGCACCGGCGGCGCCGGCGGCGAGGAAGAGCAGGGCGACTTCGGTGGCGGTGTCGAAGCCGAGACCGAACAGCATGCCGAGCGGGTACATCTGCCAGGGTCGGGTGATCGCTCTGGTGAAACGGCCGAGGACGCGGTTCATCAGCCCGCGGGAGTTCAGCTGCTCCGCTAGGCCGGCCTCGTCGTACCTGCCGCGGCGCATGTCGCGGAAGACCCTGATGATGCCGAGGAGGATGACAAGGTTGAGTGCGGCGATGGTGTAGAGAAAGCCACCGGAGACGGCGGTACCGATCCAGGCGGTGACGTCGTGCAGGGTCGAGCCGTCGGCTTCGATCTGCCCGGCCAGGGAGCGGACGCCGACGCTGAACAGCAGCGCCAGGGCGAACACGACCGTGGAGTGGCCGAGGGAGAAGAAGAAGCCGACGGACAGTGGGCGCTGACCGTCGGTCATGAGTTTGCGGGTGGTGTTGTCGATCGCGGCGATGTGGTCGGCGTCGAAGGCGTGGCGCAGGCCGAGGGTGTAGGCGGTGACTCCGAGGCCGACCCCGAAGACCTGGCCGTCAGCGCCGAAGCGGTAGTGGTGCGGTGCGATGACTGCCGCGAGCGTCACCCAGCCGATCACGTGTAGCCCGACGATGACCGCGGCCATGCCGCCGACGCGCACCCACTCCCGGCGGTCGAGCGCCCCGCGGACCCCGGTGGGAAGGCCCTCCCTCGGCATGGTGCCGGCCTGCGCGGCCATGGCAGGTCTCCCCTCGCGGTGCACCCGCCGACGTGGACGGGGGAGTTCTCGTGCGGCGGGCAGAAGAACGATAACCAGATCATGGATGCTTCTGCAACTAAGTTGCAGAAGCATCCATGATGCAGAGCTTTGCCGCCGCCGCGCGCCGTCGTTGCAGCTGGGCGACGAGCTGGTCGCTCGCCAGCAGCAGCACCGTGAGCCAGGAGATCGTCGCCACCTTCCCGAACGCGGCGACCCAGTCTCCGTCCGTCGGCAGCGCATGCCGGGCCTGCACCTGTAGCACGTACAAGGCGCTGACGCCCAGGCAGACCACCGGGCCGACGCGGGTCAGCAGACGGCCGCGGGGCACGAGCAGCGCCACGGCCGTCGCCAGGGCGACGATGACCCCCGCCACCGGGGAGACCAGCGCCGCCGAAAGCAGACCCATCCCCAACACGGCGAGCACGGTGGTGCGCGGGCCGGCACGCCCCGCCCGGTCGGACCACGGCTCGGCCGTCGGCAGATCCGGCTCGGGTGCCCGGGACGTCCGGGACGTCCGGGACGACCGCGTGGCCACGGTCGCGCGGGCTCGGCGGGTGTAGAAGATCACCAGCGCGAGGGAGAGCAGCACCGTCACCGCGGACAACACCAGGGAGAACCACACGATCCGTTGCGGGGCCCAGGTCAGCGTGACGGTGAACCCGGCGGCCGTCGGGGTGATCCGCCAGCCGTTCGCGTAGCCGTCCACCAGCCTGGGGGCACCCAAGTCGGCGCCGCCCACGGTCGCCTTCCAACCCGGGGAGAGGCTCTCCGCGAGCACCAGCCAGAACGGGGTACCGGGCCGCGCCCCCGCCACGTCGACGGTGAAGGAGGTGTCGCCGGCCGACTGGACCGTCACCCGTGGCGTGGCGGCCGACGTCGTTCCGGTGGTGCCCGTCGTTCCGGTGGTGCCCGTCGTTCCGGTGGTGCCCGTCGTTCCGGTGGTGCCCGTCGCGGCTGGTGGGGTCCCGGCAGGGGAGACGGCGGAGGCGGCGCCGGTCGCGTTCAGCCACGGGCCGCCGCCGGCGTCCGAGGCCAGCAGCAGGCGATCGAGATCGATGCCGGCGAGGGCCCCGTCGGTGGTCCGGATCACGTGCTCCCCCGGGCCGAGGGTGACCGGCTGGCCGCAGGTGGCGACGGTCAACCCGAGCCGGTTGACCGCGTCGGCGGTGCCCCCGGTGACCTGCACCCCCACCGGCTGACCGTCGATGCTCAGCAGGTCGGTCCGGCAGGGTGCGGGGATCTGGGCCGGCAACAGCCCCGTCCCGGTGCTCCCTGCCGTGCCTGTCGTGCCCGCCGCGGGCTGACCGGTGCCCGTGGCGCCGGCCGCGAGGCCGGGCATCCCGATCTCGGCGAGGCCCACCGGCATCGCCAGCGGCGAGCGGCTGATGGGGTCGATGCTGGTGACGGTCCGGGCGTCGTCGACGACGAACTTCCACGTGCCACCGGTAACGGCCGGGAAGGTGAGGGCCACCTCGCGGGTGCCCCCGCGCGCCGAGGTGTCGGTGACCGGAGGCACGGCCACCGCGCCGACCCGCTGGCCGTCGACCTCGATTCCGATGCGGGTCGGGATCGAGTGCCGACCGTCGGCGACGATCGACATCGTCATCGACGAGACCGTCAACGGGGTCGGCGAGGCGATCTGGATCCAGCTGCCCCGCGGGTTGCCGATGCCCGGGCTCCACGCGGTGACCGGGTTTCCGTCGAAGGCGCTCGACGCCCGCGCCGCGAGCGATCCCGGCAGCCGGCCGGAGGAGGTCACCACTGGGAGGGCGGCCGGGCGGCCCAGCACCTGGTCGACGCGGTCGTCGGGGGAATAGGCGGAGACGCGGGCGGTGCCGGTGAGCGCGAACGTCCGGGCCGTCGGCAGGGAGAACGACCGGCTGATGACCGACTCGGTGTCCTGCTTGAACGGTTCCGACGGGTTGGCCCGGTCCCGGGACACCTCCAGCGCCAGCCGGTGGCCGAGGGAGGCGGCGCCGGCGGCGTCGAGGCTGTCGCTCGGCATCCGCAGCACCTCCTCGGCCGTCAGCGGTGCCCCGTTCGCTCCGGGGATGGCGACCTCGGCAAACCCGACCGCGGAGACGTTGTCGTAGCTGCGCTGCCGGCCGGTGTTCGTCGCGTCGACGTGGATGCGCAACGTCCGGAAGGCCCGGGTGGGGAAGCGCACGACCTGCCCGGCGGCGGTGCGGGAGGCGTCGGTGAGCGCGACGGTCACCGGGGAGCCGCCGTCGAAGGTCAGCGTCGCCCGAGTGATCCACCGGTTGCGCGGCCCGGTCAGCGGCTGGACGAGGCGGATCTGGTCCGTCGCCGTCGGCTCGGCCAGCGTGGTCTGCCAGGCCTCCCCGGCCGGGTCGGTGAAGGCGCCGACCCGCCACGCGGTGCCCGGGTCGCCGTCGATCGCGCGGACCGGTCGGTCGGACGCCCCGTAGGAGAAGCTGTTTCCGTAGCTGGTGGCGGTCACCTCAGCGATCTTCGCCGGGGATCCCGGGGCGTGCAGGGCGGCGGTGGTCTCGCTGGTCACGTTCTGGTCGGGGAACATCGGCAGCCGGTTGTCGTTCGGGTCCTTCGCCAGCGGCCTGACCCCGGGTTGCTCGACGTAGCCGAAGTTCTCCCGGATGCCCGTCCACCGTTCGGCGCGCCGCCGGTTGGTGTCGGTGACGAGCAGGTCCGCACCGTCGTCGAGGGCCTGGCGCATCGCGGCGGGATCGGTGGCGAGTGCCGGGGCGTAGAGGATCGCCCGCCCGTCGGCGATCGGCTCGGCGAGCAGGCCGGAGGCCGCCGCGTCTACCAGCGCCTCCCCGTTGCCGCTGACGAGCAGGGGCCGCGCGGTGGTGGCGGTGCGCACGATCGGCTGCGCGCCGCTGACCGGGAAGACGGCCAGCGCCGGCGGATCGGGCACCGACGGGTCGGTGCCGAGGGTGACCTCGTCGGTGAACGGGATACCGGGATCCTCGGCGACCGGCGGTCCGAAGGTCTGCGGTACGCCCAGCCCGTCCGGTCTGGTCGAGGTGAACAGGTTCCAGGTGGCCCGGGGGCGCGGGGTCCGGTACCGCTCGTAGGCGAGGTTGCTGCGCAGCACCACGTCGCCGACGCCCATCAGCCGGGCGAGATCCGGCAGGGCGGAGGTCTCGAACACCCCCTCCTGCAACCGGCGGTCCAGCGAGCGGACCAGGTCGACGCTGCCCGCCTCGCCGTAGGGGATGAGTTCCCGCACGACCAGCGGACGGTCCATCAGCCCCTCGGTGACCGGGTCGAGGGTGCTTCCCCAGCGGTAGTGGGAGAAGTCGGCACCGGGAAGCTCCAGCACCCGCGTGCCGTTGTTCCCAAGTGTCCCGTTGTTCCTAGTGTCCAGGGCACGCGCGAGTTCGGTCTCGTAGGCGGGGACGTGCTCGGGGCGTTCGAGTAACGGCTCGACGAACTCGCCGCGGAACAGCGGTGACATGTCGAGGGCCAGCAACAGCAGGACCACCCCGGTGGCGAGCGGCGGGACCAGCCGCCGGCGCCGGCCCGACCGGACCGGCCGCCCACCTGGGGCACCTGGGGCACCTGGGGCAGCCGTAGCAGCCGTAGCGGTCGGACCGGCCGCCGCGTACCGCTCCCAGAGCGCGGCGAGCCCGCCCGCGAGCAGCACCGACATGCCCAGCGCGACCAGGGGGACCGCCCGGGGCAGCGAACGCAGCGCGAGACCGGCCGTCGATCCCTCGGCGAAGTCCTTGAACAGCCGTCCCCAGGGAGAGGGATCGTCGTACGGGTAGACGCCGACGGCGATCGTGGTGCCCAGCAGGATCAGCGCGACGAAGTAGCCGCGCTGGCCCCAGCGGATGGCCGAGGCACCGATCAGGGCGAGGATGGGTATGGCGAAGCTGACCGCGGTTAGCCAGATGCTCTGGGTGTAGTGGGTGGCCGGCCCGATCCACGGACCGAGCGCGTCCTGCCCGTAGAAGAACCAGTTGCCCAGGCCCCGCAGCACCTCCGAGGCCTGCGAGCTGCTGGCGACCGTCTCGATTGTCTCGGTGAAGGCGAGGACGTTGAGGCCGTAACCGGCCTGGGTGTAGAGCCCCGCGATCCACCATGCCGACGTGACGAGGACGACCAGCACCGCACGGGTGCACATACTCACGGCGGCGCCGAGCCGGACCTCGCGGGTACCCCAGACGGCGAACGGTATCCACAGCAGTGGGGCAAACAGAATGAAGATCAGGCTGGAGGCGTTGATGCTGCCGATCGTCGTGACCACGAGGGCGAAGGCGGCGGGGAAGCGCCAGCCGGCGGGACGCCAGCCGGCCCGGCCGGACTCCGCCTCGCGCAACCCGCGCACGGTGATGCCGATCAACCAGCCCAGTCCGGCGTAGGGCAGCAGGATCGCCGAGATCCGCGCCTCGTACTCCAGGATGTAGGGCGAGAGCATGTAGCCGAACGCGGCGACGAACGCGAAGCGGTCGGGCCAGCGGAACGAGCGGAGCAAGAACAGCACGCCGGTGCCGGCGCCGAACAGGATGGAGCCCGTCCACAGCCGCTGCGCGACCCAGTCGGGCAGGCCGACGAGATCCAGCAGCCAGTAGAAGGCGCCCTGCGGGAACAGGTAGCCGATGTTCTGATGGGTGACGGTGCCCATGCCGATGCCGGGGTCCCACATGGAGACCGCCCGGCGCAGCATCCGGCTCGGATCGAGGTAGAGGTACGCCTTGGTGTCGGCGCCGATCTTTCCTGGTGCCGTCGCCAGCAGCGGCAGATACGCCACGGCGGCCAGCACCAGGGTCGGCCAGGATGGCGGCCGCCGCCGCCGGATCGTCGCCGAGGCCGGACCGGACTCGGTGCGACCGGACTCGGTGTGACCGGAGCGATCGGACTCGGTGCGACCGGAGGGGGCCGGACCGGACGGCGACGTGGTCACGGTCACCGGATCACCGGATCATCGCAGTCACCGGTGCGGCCCAACCAGGTCCGCGGCCCGGGCCGCGGTGGAGCGGCGGCCCTGATGCCGGGCCGCCTCCCGGGCGAGTGCCGCGAACGTCGAGCGAGCCGTCTGCGCCCAGGTGAAGATCGACGCATGCGCCAGCGCCCCGGCGGACAGCCGGGCGCGCAGATCGTGATCGGTCAGCACGCCGGCCAGTGTCTTGCCCAGGTCGGCCGGATCCTCCACCAACACGCCGGTCTCGCCGTTGACGACCGCGTCGGTGTGTCCGGCGATCTTCGTCGCGACGGACGGCGTGCCGCAGGCAGCGGCCTCGGTGATCGTCATGCCCCAGCCTTCACGGGCCGAGGCCGAGGTCAGCACCCAGGCGCGCCGATACAGCGCCAGCAGGGCGTCGTCGTCGACCCGCCCGACGAGGTGCAGCCAGCCGCCGGCTCCGGCAGCGGAGATCCGCTTCTCCAGCTCCACCCGCTCGTAGCCCTCGCCGACGATGACCGCCTCCATCGCCGGATGTTCATCGTGGGCGCGGACGAGCCCGTCGATGAGGACGTCGAACCGTTTCACCGGCACCAGACGCCCGACAGCGAGGACGAGCGGATGCGGCGAGCGCTCGCCTGCGGGGGAGAACGACGGGTCGATGCCCGGCGGCACGACCGAGATGTTGCGCGGCGGCAGGCCGAGCAGTTCGATGATCTCGTGCCGGGACGACGGGGACAGCGTCAGGATGCGCGTACGCCGGTACAGCAGTGGCGCGATCTTGAATTCGACGGTCTCGCCGATCCTGGCCAGCTTCGGGGACAACACCATCCGCCACATCTCGGCATGCACGTGGTGCAGGAACACCACCCGGGGGCAGCGGGCCCAGACCGGGGAAAAGAACGGCATCCCGTTCCAGATCTCGACCAGACCGTCCCAGGGCCCGCCGCGGCCCAGCGCGCCGGACACCGCTGTGCGCGGGAAGACCGAGTACCGGCCCGCCTTGCGGACCACCGTGTAGCCGTTGCGGTGGACGGACTCCGGATGGCCGGACGCCACGGCCGTGCGCAGGCTCACGTCGATGCCGGCCTGCGCCCACAGCTCCGCGACCTTGTCGGCGTGCAGTTCCGACCCGCCCGACTCGGGGTCGTCGAGATCACGCCAGGCCAGCATGTGCACGCGGCGCAGCCCCGAAGTCTCGACCAGCTCGGCGAGGGAGGGTCGGCGCGGCGCGGCCTCGATCCCGGGCGCTCCCACCTGCGCGGTCAGGAGGCCCGGCGGGACCGGGACGGCCGGCGGCACGACGAGGCCCTCGGGGGTCGGCGGGATCGTCGCGCCGGGGCCGCGACGATTGCTCGCGGCGCTCATGCCCGAGCCGTCCGGCGGGCGGCGGCGAGCACCGACAGGCCGGTGACGATGGCCAGCACGGCCTGGCAGGCGAGGTCGGCGCGGGCGGTGCTCGTCGGTGATCCGTCCGCCCACAGCATGAGGGGGACGGCCGCGGCGGCGGCCAGCCCCAGGGCCAGCAGTACGCCACGCTCGCCGAGAGCGAGCAGGTAGTGGGTGAACAGCACGGTAGCTCCGAGACAGGTCATCGCTGCGGCCAAGGGGAGAAGCGCGCCGGAGGCATCGGTGAAGCGAGAGCCGAAGGCCAGGGAGAGAAGTGTGTCGGGTGCGAGGAGAGCGGCGGAGAGCAGCCCCAGTGCGGGTACGAGGAGTATCGCTAGCGTTGCTCCGAGTTGATGGAGGGCGTGCTGCCCGAGATGTCGTCGATCGGCGGCCTCCGGCAGCAGGAAGCCGGCCAGCACGACCGCCGCCAGTACGAGTACCTTGCTGGCCACCGAGACGGCCGCGTAGGAGCCCGACTGGTCGGGGGCGAGCCGGCCCTGCATAAGGACGTCGATGTTCTGCAGGAGGCCGAGCATCGCCAGCGCGACGAGAGCGGCGCCGACCTCGACGGCCAGCCGGGCCGTGGGCGCCGCGGGCGAGCCCGGCTCGGGCGACATTCCTACGACCGCGTCCGGGTGGCGGCGCAGCGTGGACCGCGTGTGGGCGAGGGCGGCCAGCACACCGAGCAGGACGCCGATCGCCGCGCCGGTCTCGTCCAGACCGGCGAGCACCAGCCCGATCGTGAACACCGTCTTCACTGCGGCGTCGACGAGCAGGTTGGCGGCCAGCGCCGGATAGAGCCGGCCGCACTGCAGCAGCCCCCGGTCGACGCAGAGCAGACACCAGGCGGCACCGGCGGTCACGATCTCGGCGACGCCGCCGGGACCGGGCAGCGACAGCTCGTGGGCCACGAAGCCCCGAGCGGCCACCGCGAGCACGGCGACGACCAGCACGAGCGCGACCCCGACCCGGCGGACCCGGCGGACCCACTGCGCCACCAGGTCCAACTGCCCGCTGTGCTGCCAGGTGGTGATCCGCCGGACCACCCCCACGAGCAGGGCGCTGCCCGGCATGGACACGATGAAGAAGATTGCGATCAGTTGGGCGACCGCGCCGTAGGACCGGGTACTCATCGCGCGCGCGATGATCAGCGTGACGCCCATGTTGGCGAGGTTGGCGAGCAGGCCGGCCAGCGCCAGCGGGATGGCGCCGCGCACCGCCCCCCGCAGCCGGGTGCCCCGGGTCTGTTTCAGGCGTTTACGCAGCGTCCAGCCGTCGGTCGCGATCGCGACCGACGCGCCGCCCAGTTGGGCGGTATTGCGCTTCATGCGGAGTCCTCCCCGACGACATACGCAGGGGTACTCCCCACCCCGCGCAACGGAATGCCCGCGTGGGGCCGGTTCACCCGCGCCGGGGTGGTCGGCCGCCTGGTACTCCCGGGAACGGTGCTCAACGGATTGTCAGTGCCTTGTCGGCCGATTCCGTCTCGGCGGCGACGTCGGCGTCCACCATCATCGCCACCAACTCCTCGAACCCCACCCGCGGCTTCCACCCCAACACCTCCCGCGCCTTCGACGAATCCCCCACCAGCACATCCACCTCAGCCGGCCGGAAAAACCGGGGATCCTGCCGCACGAACCC
>NZ_CDWWEW010000163.1:0-10793 GCF_977966315.1 Frankia sp. CeRuru1 | reverse complement strand
CTTCGACACCACGATGGCCGACGAGGTCGAGCGGCGCTTCGGCATCCATACGGCACGCAGCGCGTCCGCCCTGGCCACGCCGTATTTCGTCGGCGCGGCGCTCGGTTACGACGTCATCAGTACTTTCTACGTGCAGCGCACGCCGTTCCTGGTGGCCAGGATGACCATCCACGCCGGCGGCGGGCTGCTCGGCCCGACCCTGCGGGAGCTGTCCACCGGTACCCGGGTGCTCGCCGTGATCACCGCGGCTGCGAACGCGGACACCGGCGGCGGCGTGGACCGGGACGGCGGCGTGGACCGGGACGGCGGCGTGGACCGGGACGGCCAGGGGGCGCCCGGTGGCGGGCCGGACTACCGGCCGGGACGCCACACCCGGCTCCGGCCCGGGGACGAGCTGTTCGTGGTGGGACCGGTGAACCGGATCGTCGACATGGTGCGGCGCAACCAGCAGGTTGACATCCCCGCGCGGCACCGCCCCGCCGACGGGACCGCCGGCGGTCCCGGTGCCGGCGGCGAGGTCACCGCGGCGGGAACTGCGTAACACCCTCACCGTGGCGTTGCGCTACCTGGACGAGTGGCCGCGCGGCGCACAGCCATGCCCGGATCACAAAACCATGTGAATATTTACCGCCTATTTGGATAAAAGGGAAGGATGGGACGTCTACCTGGAGGCGATGAACCGCCTCACGATCGACAGTCCGCAGCCGTCCGTCACGCCCGAGCTGTTCAGTCGGATCATCAACGACCTGGACCTGGACCTGGACCTGGACCGGCTCGGGCTAGAGCCGCTTCGTTTCCCTATAACCCGGAACTTTCGGTAATTTGGGACGCGGTTTGCGAACCAGCCTTCGGGTGGCCGTCGTCTGCGGTATGAATGCCTTAGCCCCACAGTCGCCCGGGGGCGAGCCCGGGTCTCTGCTCGTTACCTGTATGTCCCCAACATGCACAGGACGGAGAGCTGAAGCGGATGGTCTCGGCGCTGGTCGTGATCTCTCTCGTATTGACTGGACTGGTGGCGGGCACGTTGACGGTCGGCCTGGTCGCCGTACGGCCCGCGATGCATTCACTACCGCCTACCCCCTACGTAATGGTCAAGCAGGCGTTCGACATCAGCTACCCGCGGATGATGAAACTGCTGCAGATTGCAAACCTGATCGTTACGATCGCCCTGGCCGTCGCGGCTGGCGTCACCGGTGCGACGGCCTGCGCGGTGCTGGCCGGTATTGCGGCGGCCTGCGTCCTCACCAACATCCTGGTCACCGTGCGTGGCGACCTTCCGATCAACAATGCCATGGCCACCTGGCGGCCGGAGTCTCCGCCGGCCGACTGGCGGGAGCAGCGGGCACGCTGGGACTTCTTCAACAGCATCCGCACGACCGCCGCGGTGAGCGCGCTGGTTCTGCTGGCCCTGGCCGCGACCACCCAGTATTAATGCGGCTTCGCCGCCCAAGCCTTCCAGTGGAAGCTCACAGGCTTTGAACTTCGGCGAATTCGGCGAGGTTAAGGTCATCTCTTATCGTCCAGTACACGTCCGGTACAGGAGTATCGATCTCCGTAAGAGGCGGGGAACGTGGGGGGGCGGCAGCTCTTCCGGTCAGCGCATTGGTTGCTGCATTGGTTGCTTGATGACCAGGGAGAAGTGTCGTTTACTGGTCGGGGGGACCAGTCCTTGGCGAAGGTCTCCATCTGGGCGAGGACGAGGTCGATCGCCGCCTTCGGGCAGCTCCAGCGGGATGTGCGCCGGTTCAGAGCAGCGCGTGCTCGGCGGTCGCCAGGAGCCGGGCCGCGACCTCGTCGACCGGCAGCCTGCGACCGGTGTAGAGCAGGTCGAACGCGTCAAAGCTGGTGAGCAGCCAGAGGACGTCGACCGCGGCGGCCACCGGCACGCGCAGGAGGCCGTGGGCGGCCAGGCGTTCGGCGAGATGTTCCATCCCGCCGAGACGGTCCTGCTCGGCCCGTCGCAGCGCGCCGTCGAGCGCCTGTTCCATCGAGCGCAGGGCCCACAGGGCGTCGCGCTGCCCGGCGTACACCCGCACGCTTGCGGTGATCCCGCCGCGCAGGTGGACGAGTGGGTCCGGATCCTGCACGGCCCGCACCAGGTCCGCGAAACCGCCCCGATCGAGCACGTCCTGGGTGAGGGCGTCGAACAGCCCTGCCCGGGAGCCGAACATCAGGTAGACCGTCGACCGGGCCACGCCCGCCTGCCGCGCGACCGCCTCTACGCTCGCGAGCCGGGGCAGCTGTTCGTACATCGCGTCGAGGATCCGGCGGCGGGTCTGGTCCGCACCAGCCGTGCGCAGCCGCTGCTCGTAGCGACGGGGAGACATGACTGCACCCTACGTTCGATGGACTGGCCGTCCGATGGAAGACAGCATGCCCAGTGAAAGACAGGCTGTCTCGAAACGAAGACAAGCCGTCTGTCAACCGTGGTGAACCGGACGGTCGGGGCCGCCCGGTGGGAAGCGAGAATCACGGTGCGGAGCGGCTGCTTCGAACAAGTTCGAACAAGAGGGATGGCGACAGTGAGCGGAACCGCGACGAGCACTCCGTCGCCGGCGTCAACGGGCGCGCCGGTGGCACCCAGCGGGGAGCAGGTCGAGATCGTCTACGGAGACGCGCGAGCCACGGTCGTCGAGGTCGGCGGCGGGCTGCGGACCTTCGAGGTGGGGGGTGTGGCCGTGCTCGACGGGTACGGCGTGACCGCGATGGCGGCCCGCGGCCGGGGACAGCTCCTACTGCCGTGGCCGAACCGGATCGACGGCGGCCGTTACACCTTCGCCGGGACCGTCCAGCAACTGCCGGTGAACGAGGTGGCCACCGGCAACGCCATCCACGGCCTGACGCGCTGGTCCGCGTGGGATCTCGACCGGTCCGGCCCGTCGGCGGTCCGGGCCTCCTTTGTGCTGCGCGCCCAGTCCGGCTACCCGTTTACGGTCGCCTTCACCGCCGACTACCGGCTCGGACCGGACGGTCTCAGGGTCACGATGAGTGCGACGAACCTGTCGAGCGGGCCGGCGCCGGTCGGGATGGGGGCGCATCCCTATCTCTTCGTCGCCGGTCGGGACGGGGCTCCGACTCGCGCGGACGACGTGCTGCTGACCGTGCCGGCGCGCAGCCGACTGGTCACGAATGATCGACTCATCCCCATCGGAGCCACCGATGTGACGGACGGTCCGTTCGACTTCCGGCACGCCCACGCGGTCGGGGACGTCGTCCTCGATACCTGCTTCACCGATCTGGACCGCGACGCGGACGGCCGGGCTCGGGTCCGGCTCGGTGCGCCGGACGGTGGGAGCATCGTCGTGTGGGCCGATGAGGCCTGGCCGTACCTCCAGGTGTTCACCGGTGACACCCTCGGGCCGGACGAACGCCGGCGCAGTGTCGCCGTGGAGCCGATGACGTGTCCCGCGAACGGGTTCAACAGCGGTGACGGGCTGCGGGTGCTGCCACCTGGCGGAACCTTCGGCGGCTCGTGGGGGGTCGTGCCGGCGGCCTGATCACGTACGTCAGCGCTCGTCGTGCCGGGTGCTCGTCACCGTGCGGTTCCCGTCACCGTGCGGTTCCCGTCACCGTGTGCCCGTGCTGCTCCGGCCGAGGACGATGTCGATCCACTCGGCCACGTGGCGTGCTATGACCGCGGGTTCCTTCATCCAGTCGAAGTGACCGAGGTGGGTGGATCCACTCGTGCGGTCCAGATGGACGCGACGGACCTCCGAGCCCGTCAACCGGGTGGTGAAATGGTCGACCGCCCGGCGCGGCGCGAGATGGTCGGCGTCCAGGGAGATGGCCAGTACCGGCAGGGTCACCGCGCCGAGAAGACCGAGGAGGTCGGGCTCCGACCTGGCCAGCCGGTAACAGTCGGTGCGGGCACTTCTGGCCCAGTCCAGCATCAGCGCCCTGGGCTGCCGCCCGCCGAAGCCGAACCGGTGCCCGGGCCAGTAGCCCAGCAGCTGCGACACCCCCGCGACGAACGTGGAACCGCCTAGGACCCAGGCCGAACGGAGGGGCCTGAAGACGCGCCAGTACGAGGTGCCCGCGCCGATGACGGCCAGGCCGCTCAGCCCGCCGTTGTCGGGGGCCTCCCGCGCGGCACGCAGGAGCGAGAGTTGTCCGCCGAGACTGTGACCCACGACGAACAGCGGCGCCCCGGGGAATCGTTCCCGCGTCGCCGCCGTGATCGTCGGCAGGTCGTCCTCGACACCCTCCTGGTAGCCGCCCCGGCTGCCGGCCGAGCGCCGGAGCGCCGCGGCTCCGTGGCGATGCCAGCGCAGATCGGTTGTTACGACCGAGTACCCCAGCGACCGCAGTGCCTCGGCGAAGGGGGTGTAGTACTTCGTCCGAACCCCCATCGCCGGAAGCAGGAGAATCACCGGCGCGGACTCGTCGGCCTGCGGAAGAACACGCAGGCCGAACCGTGTCCCGGCAGCGGTGGAGACCTCGAGTTCCGTCTCGGTTCCCGCCGCGGGCCCGGTCTCGCCGGCGGCCGCCGACGGGGTAGGAACAAGAGCATCTGCGGACACGTGCCGCTCCTTCCATCCGGATCGCCGATCGTCTGATCGGTATTTCCGGCAGCGGGTCCGATAAAGGTTGGTGAGTGCGGCCGGAAAGCCGGGCACGATGGTGAGCGTAGTAACGTCCGTGGACTTCCTCCAGTGAACTCGCGGAGGACGCCCGGGCCGGGACACCCTCGCCCGGGTGTCCCGGCCCGGGCGAGGGAGAGCCGCGGTTACGGGCTTTACCTGCGGGCAGGGCCCTCCTGTTGCCGGAGGCGCCTTGCCCGCAGGTGTTTTGCCTGCAGGTGTTTTGCCGGGAGGTGTCTTGTCAGGAGGCGTCGAACCAGGCGCGGTAGTCGAACTCCGCCTTGGCGACGAGGGTGCCGGCGTCGTCGTAGAGCAGCGAGCCCCCGCGGATCTCGAAGTGTTCTTCGGCGGTCCGTTCCGCTGCCGGGTGCGCGACCTCGAGGTCCACTGAACCGTGGGCCCGGATCCGGCCTACCGCCGGCCGCAGGTACATGATCCGGCAGTCGCGCAGCACGAAGCTGCGGAGGCTGAAGATCCTCGGTGCCAGGGCGCCCGAGAACGCTGCGGCTCCGGAGACCTCGGCGGCGAGGAACTGCGCCGCCGCATGCACGGTACCCATGTGGTTCTGGAGGTCGGGTCGGTTGGGGAGCTCCGCCACGCCACCGTCCCGGCGCAGCTCGACGACCCGCACCCCGGTCAGGTTACAGAACGGCACCATCGTATCGATGACGGAACGGAGTTGTTCGAGATTTGGTGGCGCGTCACCGTTCGCCTGAAAGTGCGCCTCGCGAACCATCTCCAGTGGGGATCGTATCTCCGACTGAGCAGACATGTTACTGAGCATCCGCTGGACAGGTTTCTTCAGGATGAATTCGAGGCGACTTTACGAACCCTTTGCCATTGGTGATTCCTATCGTGCGATTACATCACCTTGTGATGTCTTGCAGGTATATAGGGGGTCTAGGAGGATGCCTAGGAGGATAATGACAACACATCCGCCGGGGACCTGTCGTGTCAGTGTAACGATCGGTTGACCGGCATACTTCAGGGAGTCTCCGACCATGTACGACGTGATTGTCGTGGGAGCGCGCTGCGCCGGCTCACCTGTGGCGATGTTGCTTGCCCGGCGCGGTCACCGGGTGCTGCTCGTCGACCGCGTGTCCTTTCCCAGCGACACGATCTCCACCCACTATCTTCAGCAGGCCGCACTGCTCCGTCTGCGGGAGTGGGGGCTGCTCGACGCACTCACGGCGACCAACTGCCGGCCGATCACCGACATGACGGTGTCCCACCTCGGTGTGGTCATCCGCGGGTTCGCTGACCCGATCGATGGGCTGGCGTTCTCGATGGCGCCGCGCCGCATCGTGCTGGACAAGATCCTGCTCGATGGCGCGGTCGCGGCGGGTGTCGAGGTCCGGGAGGGCTTCTCGGTCCGCGATCTGATCCGCCACGACGACGGCACGGTCGCGGGGATCGTGGGCCGGGACGCCACGGGAGCCGTCGTCGAGGAGCGGGCCACTCTCGTCGTGGGCGCCGACGGCCGCAACTCCGTCGTGGGTGACCTGGTGGGAGCCGACTTCTACAAGGTCGTGCCGGCGGCCAGCTTCATCTACTATTCCTATTTCAGTGGGCTGGACTGGCAGTTCCACAGCCGGTTCGGTGACCGTGAGCAGTGCGCCGGCTGGCCCACCCATGACGGGCTCACTCTCGTCACCGCGATGCGCAACCTCGAGGATTTCGAGGAGTTCCGCGCCGACATCGACGGGAGCCTGCGCCGGACCTTCCGCAGCGTCGCGCCCGAGCTCGCCGAGGATCTCGACAGCCATGGCGTCGTCCAGGAGGACCGTTACTACGGAATCCGTTACCCGGACAACTACTACCGCACGTCCTATGGCCCGGGTTGGGCGCTGACCGGGGACGCTGGTTACCACAAGGACCCGGTGACCGGTCTGGGCATCACCGACGCCTTCCGCTGCGCGGATCTGCTGACCGAGCACGTGGACCAGGCGCTGCGTGGCGACCGGCCCATGGGCGAGGCCCTCGCCGAGTATCAGCGGTTGCGCGACGAGGAGTCGGCCGGTGCGTTCAATTTCACCACGACGCTGGGCGAGCTGGACTTCCCGCCACACCTCGTGGCGCTGTGGCGAGCCCTACCGAACAATGAGACGGCGCGCGCGCAGTTCTTCGGAATGATCGCGGGTGTCGTGCCGTCGTCGGTCTTTCTCGCGCCGAAGAACGTCGAGTCCATCATGTTGGCCGCGGCGGCCGTGTAATGGACAGTCGACCGATCATCGGCGGTCCGACGCCGTCGCCGATGCTCACCGTGGTCGGCGACAGCTTCGCCGAGGGCCGCGGTGACCCCGCGCCCGACGGCGCCTGGATCGGCTGGGCGCCCAGAATGGCCGCGGCTCTGGGTATCCCGCGCAGTCGCGTTCTCAACCTGGGGCGGAACGGCGCGACGACGCAGGATGTCATCGACACGCAGCTCGACGTCGCCGCCTCCGCCCCGGCGGCCCTCGTCGGGATCGCCGCGGGCAGCAACGACCTGCTCGCGGACTACTCACAGGCCAGGTTCGAACAAAACTTCACTCACCTAGTCGCAACTCTCGCGGTCCCGGGAACCACCGCGTTCACCTTCACCTTCCCGGACCTCACCACCAGGCTCTCGGCGCCGCCGGCGATCCTGGACGTGCTCCGCGCCAGGATCGAGCAGGCGAACGACCATGTCCGCTCGACCGCGGCGAATCACGGAATTCTCCTCGTCGATTTCGATCACGTCGACCGCGCCCACGATTCCCAACTGTGGAATCCCGGGGACTACCATCCCAACGCGGCCGGATACGAATTTGTCGCCGGTCTTCTCGCGGAGTTGGTGCGCGAAGTCCTGTCGCGTCCGGCTCCCCGGATACCGGTGCCGGTCCCATCCTGACCCTGTTCGGTTGACCGGTCCCTCGACGTATTCCGACCCGACGTCGAGTCGGATCGGGAGTGAAGTATCTCACGACGCACCGCCGCGGCGATTGCCCCGGCCGATCGAATGTTCGGCAGGTTGTTCTTGCGGAACAACGGGACGTCGATGACACTGGTTTCAAGATGCCCGCGCGGATCGGATACGAGTAAACTGTCGCCAGGCCTCGCGGTTCGCCGTCGCGGCCATGAAGAACTGCGGCAGTGCTTCGGAACGGTGTTGTTCCGGAACAGCGTTGTTCCGGAACAACCCGCCGGCCGTCGGGCTCTCCAGCGGACCGGCCGATCCGCCCCGGCGAGCCGGTTCCCGTCGCGAGCTGATTGAGTCCGTGGAACCACCGAGCCAGTGAAACCACCGAGCCAGTGGAACCCCAGCGTCGCCCGACATCTCACACCTGAATACCTCCGCCGGATACATCACGCCCGACATATCAGGGCACCACGCCCGACATATCAGGGTCCCGCCGCACGCGGTGGTGACCTGCCGGCCAGTGAAGGGAAGAAGCACGTGGACGAGTCCGACCGCCCTGACGACCGACGACTCGCGAACAACCCGATCGCGATTGTCGGGCTCGCCGGACTGTTCCCGATGGCGCGCGACGCGCGGGAGTACTGGAGCAACGTCATCGACGCCGTCGACTGCGTCACCGAGGTGCCGTCGACGCACTGGCGCTCGGAGGATTACTACAATCCGGATGCGACGGTGCCCGACCACACCTACGCGCGCCGGGGCGGCTTCCTCCCGGAGGTCCCGTTCAGCCCGGTGGAGTTCGGCTTTCCGCCCAACCTGCTGGACGTGACCGCGGTCGTGCAGCTGCTCAGCCTGATCGTCGCGCGGGACGTGCTCGCCGACGCGGGCGCACCGGGGTCGGCGTGGTACGACTCCGAGCGCACCGGGGTCATCCTGGGCATGGCTGGCCCCACCACGATGGCCCACCCGCTGGCGGCCCGGCTGGAGACGCCGGTCCTGCGCGAGGTCGTGCGCGCCGCGGGACTCGACGAGGCCGAAACCGCCGCGGTCTCGGAGGCCTTCTCGCTCGCGTTCCCGCCGTGGGAGGAGAACTCGTTCCCCGGACTGCTCGGCAACGTCGTCTCCGGCCGGATCACCAACCGGCTCGACCTCGGAGGCACGAACTACACGGTCGACTCCGCGTGCGCGAGCGGGCTCACGGCCGTCCGCGGGGCCATCGCCGAACTCATCGACCACCGTGCCGATCTCATGATCACTGGTGGTTGTGACACCGAGAACTCGATCTTCAGTTACATGTGCTTCTCGAAGACGCAGGCGCTGTCCAAGTCCGACCGCATCCAGCCGTTCGACGCCGGCGCCGACGGCACCCTGGTCGGCGAGGGCATCGGGATGCTGGCGCTCAAGCGGCTGGCCGACGCCGAGCGCGACGGGGACCGGGTCTACGCGGTCATCCGGGGTCTCGGGTCGTCCAGCGACGGTCGGTTCAAGAGCGTCTACGCGCCGCGCGCGGAGGGCCAGGTCCGCGCGCTGCGCCGGGCCTACGCGGACGCCGGGGTGAGCCCGGCGTCCGTCGAGCTGTTCGAGGCGCATGCCACCGGTACCGCCGTCGGCGACGCCACCGAGCTGTCCGCGCTCGGGGCCGTCCTGGCCGAGGCCGGGGCACGCCCGGGCCGGGCGGCGATCGGCAGTGTGAAGTCGCAGATCGGGCACACCAAGGGCGCGGCCGGCGCGGCCAGCCTGATCAAGCTGTCGCTGTCGCTGTACAACCGGGTGCTGCCGCCTACGATCAACGTCCGCGAACCGAACCCGGCACTCGCCCAGGAGGGCTCGCCCTTCTACCTCAGCACCCGTACCCGGCCCTGGGTGCTCGACCCCGACGTGGGGCGGCGCCGGGCGGCCGCCTCCGCCATGGGCTTCGGTGGTACCAACTTCCACGTCGTCCTGGAGGAGACCCCCGACACGGCACGACCGGACGCCGACAAGCGTGCCGCCCGGGCGACGCACCGTGCCGTCCGCGCCCACCTGTGGCATGCCGCGACGCCCGCGGAGCTCCTCGAGTTGGTGCGCGGGCAGGCCGAACCGAACGGTGACACGGGCATCCCGGGCAGCGCCGCGCGGGTCGGGTTCGTCGCCCGCACCGGCGCGGAGGCGGACCGCCTGCGCACGATCGCGATCGAGCAGCTCGCGGCGCGAGCCGACGCCGCCGAATGGTCGCATCCCGCCGGGGTGCACTACCGCCGGCAGGCGGCCGGGCAGCCCCGCGTCGGCGTCGTCTTCGCCGGCCAGGGCAGCCAGTACGTCGACATGGGGCTCACCGCCGCCGTCGAGATTCCGCCGGTGCGGGAGGCCTTCGACGCGGCGAACGCCACCTTCGCCGGGGCCGAGCTCACGCTCGCCCGCGCGGTGTTCCCACCGCCGAGCTTCGATCCAGGCGACCGTGCCGACCACGAGATGAACCTGACGCGCACCGAGTACGCGCAGCCCGCGATCGGTGCGCTCTCCGTCGGCCAGTTCCGGTTCCTGCGGGAGCTGGGACTGCGCCCGGTGGGCCTGCTCGGCCACAGCTTCGGGGAGCTGGCCGCCCTGTGGGCCGCCGGTTCCCTCGCCGACGCCGACTTCTTCCGGCTCGCCCGGCGTCGCGGCCAGGCCATGGCCCCGCCGGACGAACCCGGCTTCGACCCCGGCACCATGGCCGCCGTCCGCGCCGACCGCGATGCGGTCGCCGAGTTGCTGACCGCGCACCCGGACGTGGTCGTGTGTAACCACAACGCCCCCGACCAGGTCGTCGTTGGTGGTCCGACGCCCGCCGTCGAGGAGTTCGTCACCGCCGCCACCGCGAGCGGGCTCGACGCCCGGCGCATCTCCGTGGCCGCGGCGTTCCACACCTCGCTCGTCGGGCACGCGGTGGACGACTTCGCCGCCGCCGTGGACGTCACCGAAATCGGATCGCCGGCCGTGCCGGTGCACGCCAACACCGCCGGCGCCCGGTACGGCGACGACCCCGCCGAGAACCGCCGGGTCCTTACCCGGCAGCTGGGCAACCCCGTCGAGTTCGTCGCCGGGCTGCAGGCCCTGCGCGCGGACGGCGCGACGGTGGTCGTCGAGATCGGGCCGAGCCAGGTGCTGACCGGCCTGGTCCGGCGCACCCTCGGTGACGAGGTCGTGGCAATCCCCACCGACGCCGGTCGCGACGGCGACGGTGCGGTGGCTCTGATGACCGCGGCCGTGCGCCTCGCGGTGCTCGGCGTCGAGCTCAGCGGGCTCAACCGCTAGTACGGCCCCGCTGCCGCAGCAGGTGAAGCCGGCCGGGAGGACGGTTGCGCTGACCGGGGCGG
>NZ_CDWWEW010000162.1:0-10872 GCF_977966315.1 Frankia sp. CeRuru1 | reverse complement strand
CCACAGGACACATCCCCAGCCAGCGACCCCACGGACCACTACCCACCGAAAAAGATCAACCCCAGTCGATCAACGTCGACCGGGGTTCGAACATGGCAACTCTAGTGGAGGTGAGGGGACTCGAACCCCTGGCCTCCTCCGTGCGAGGGAGGCGCTCTACCAGGCTGAGCTACACCCCCCTGGAAGCATCTGAAGCTTACAGGACCGCGTAGCCCCTGTGACGACCACCCCGGTTCGGGTGGATCGCCGCCTCCGGCCGGCCGTCAGCTGATGCTGATGCCCTCCTTGCCCCGAGCCCTCGACCGGGCGGCCGGCACGGCGACCTCCCGGGCGAGATCTGGCTGGATGCGCTCTGACAGGGCGAGGCCGGACCGCGTGACGGTGGCCATCAACCGGTCGAACAGGGGGGCTGCGGCGGCTGGCCGGAGCAGCCCCGCCTCATGGCCGCACCATCCCCACACGCGAGTGCCGTCGATGACAAGCTCCTGGTCCGGCTCGGTGCCCCGAGGGAAGGCTAGCCGGGCGTCGGTCGGAACATCCGCCGTGTCGAGCGGGTGGTGCGTCCACAGTTGCAGGGACTCCTCCGGGCACCACGCCTTGTCCCGGACGGCTATCTGCCATACCGCCCGTCCGGGCTGGTACAGGGCGAGCCGGATCGCCGTTCCCCGGCAACGGAACAGCAGACCGACCCCGTCGGGACGAACGCCTCGTACCTCGACGGGTACCGGGGAGCTCCCCGGGCAGACGAGGTATCCCTCGCTCCGCAACCGGGCCATCCACGACTCGAAGGTCACAGCGAACGCTGCCTTCCTGATAGTTCTCGATAGCTACACAGTGATTGCGTGATGATTACGTAGTAGTTGCGCGGGTCTGGGAAGCCCCAGCGGGGGATCGGCCGGTCGGGACCGGACCAGCCGCCAAGGCCGGACCAGCCCGGCTGACCCTGGCGGCACGGCCACAGGTGACCGGGGCGGGTAGCGGGCTGGCGTGCGACGGGAGAAGACGGAGACGGCGCGACCTGGCTCATCCGGCGGAGCGCACAGCTCAGCCGGTCATCCGGGAGCGCGCACGGAGCACTCCGGTGAACGACCCGGCCAGGGGCAGGACGGGAGTCCGGGAATACGGATGATCGACAGCTGCTCCACCCCGGGAGCAAAAAGATCACTCGTGCAGGTCTGGCACCGAGCCCCGAGGCCCCTCGCGCCCAGAACGGTCCCTGAGTTACAGGACCGGTGCGCTCGTCGCGCGTGCGGCGAGCCTCAGTGGACGCGAGGGCTGGGACAACACCGACAGCGCCCTGGACAACAGACCTCTCGCCACGCCCAGTGAGGGGCGGAGCCGGGCTGCCAACGGAGCGTCACACTTTTATTATGCACGGCATCCCGGCCGGGCGTCGGAGCGCAAGTGGCCGCCGGAGATCGGTTCAGGACCATGCGGACACGGTGATTCCGACTGTCCGGAGCGTCTCGACGATCTTTGCACCGCACACCGCACGCCGCGGACCGTGTATCGCTCGGATCGGGGCAGGTGCCCCGGGACGGTGTGGGTCGGTATCCCGGCGACTAATCGGGGAACGACGACCACAGGACGATGTCCGGTCCGGACGGCGAGCACGAGGAGCCCGCCCGGCCGGCACGAGGAGGTTGTCGTGATCTTCGATAGTCGGGAGGAGGCCGGCCGGCAGCTCGGGCAGCGGCTGGCGTACCTACGCGGCCGTGACGTCGTTGTCGTCGGGCTGCCCCGCGGGGGCATTCCCGTCGCGTTCGAGGTGGCGCGGGCGCTGGAGGCCCCGCTGGATGTCATCCTCGTCCGCAAGCTCGGTGTCCCCTTCCAGCCTGAGCTCGCGATGGGTGCCATCGCCGAGGGTGGGATGCGGGTCGTCAACGAGGAGGCCCGGCGGCTAGCTAACGTGGGGCCGGACGAGTTCGCCGCGGTTCAGGCGCGCGAGTTGGTGGAGCTTGATCGTCGGTCCCGGCGGTTCCGGAACGGCCGGCCGAGGATCCCGCTCGCCGGGCGGACGGTGGTCGTGGTGGACGACGGGATCGCGACCGGCTCGACGGCCTCTGCCGCGTGCCAGGTCGTGCGGGCCCAGGGAGCCACCCACGTGGTGCTGGCGACCCCCGTTGCCCCCCGTGACCGGATTGGCTGGCTGCGCCGGCAGGCAGACGAGGTGGTCTGCGTCCAGACGCCCGACGCCTTCTTCGGTATCGGCGAGTTCTACGCCGACTTCTCCCAGACACCGGACGAGGAGGTCGTCGACCTGCTGTACCGGGCCGCGCTGACGATGCCGGTCGGCGGCGCGGTAGCCGACCCGTCCGGCGGCGATGTCGAGGTCGACATCCCCGTCGGTCGAGTGCGGCTCGCCGGTCGGCTCACCGTGCCCGACCAGTCCCGGGGAGTGGTCGTCTTCGCTCACGGCAGCGGCAGCAGCCGGCACAGCCCACGTAACCAGTTCGTGGCCCGCGACCTCAATGCCGCGGGGCTCGCGACCCTGTTGTTCGACCTGCTCACCCCGGACGAGGAGCGTGACCGGGCGAACGTGTTCGACATCGGGCTGCTTGCCCGGCGGCTGATCGACGTGACCGGTTGGCTGCGCGGCCAACCGGCGACGGCTGCCCTCCCCATTGGTTACTTCGGCGCCAGCACCGGCGCCGCCGCGGCGCTGCGGGCCGCCGCGGAAGGGGGGTTCCCCGTCGCGGCCGTCGTGTCGCGGGGCGGCCGACCGGACTTGGCCGCGGCGCGGCTGACCGCGGTACGCGCCCCGACGTTGCTCATCGTCGGGGCACGGGACGATCTGGTCCTCGAGCTGAACCGGCAGGCCCAGGCCCGACTGCTGGGCTGCGAGAACCGGCTGGCGATCGTTCCGGGCGCCACGCACCTGTTCGCCGAGCCGGGTGCCCTGGAGCAGGCGGCCGCGCTTGCGCGTGACTGGTTCGTCGATCACCTGGCGTTGGCCGGCCATCCCGGTCGCGCCTGACCGGGTACTGACCTGACTTCCGCGCGACGCCGGGCGATGCGTGCCCACCCGGGCGCCACTCTGATGGTCCACCGTCACACCACCCGGCAGCCGGACCGACTCGGCGAGGTCTTCGAGGTGCGCTCGGCGGCGGGGGATCCGCCGTTTGCGGTCCGCTGGTCCGACACGGGGCACGTCAGCTTCGTCTACCCGGATCCGGATGCCGAGATCCGTCACCGCGGCGAGGAGACACGCAGCGGGGCCGGCTGAGCAGCCCGGATCAGTCCTGGTCGACGACCCGCCCCGCATCGAGGGCGAGGGTGCGGTCGGCGAGAACCTCGGCGTCCGTGGGATCGTGCGTGACGATGAGCACCGGAGCCGCCAGTGTCGGTAGCACATTGTGCAGGAAGGACCTGACCTCGCGGCGGGTCGCGGTGTCGAGCGCGGCGAGCGGTTCGTCGAGCAGCAGCAGTCCGGGCCCCGGCGCCAGCGCCCGCGCGAGCGCCACCCGTTGCCCCTGGCCGCCGGACAGGGCATCCGGTCGCCGGTCGCCGAGATGGCCGATCCCGAACCGTTCCAGCCAGGTGTCCGCGGACGCCCGGGCGTGCCGCCGGCCCTGGCCGAGGCGGGCCCGCAGGCCGAAGGCGATGTTGTCGCGGGCCCGCAGGTGTGGGAACAGCAGGTAGTCCTGGAAGACCATGCCGACCGGCCGCTGTTCGGACGGGACGAAACGGTGCTCGGCCGGGTCGTCGAGAACCTCGCCGCCGAGGGTGATCCGGCCCTCGTCGAGCGGGAGGAGGCCGGCCAGGGCCCGCAGCAGCGTGCTCTTGCCCGCCCCGCTGCGGCCGAGGACGGCGACCGTCTCCCCCCGTGCCACGCTGACCTCGACGTCGAGCACGAACTGGCCCTGTCGCACTGTCATCAGCGCGCTGAGCCCGGCTGACGCCGGATCCAGGCCGGGGGCGGGGGGCGCCGCCCGCGCCGAATCTCCGGGGACGGTGTTCACGGGATATGCCCCGCGTTCACGGGATGCCCCGCTCGAGCGCCTCCGGGGCGGCGTCACGCGTTCCCCGGTTGCGTAAAATCCGCCGGGCGCCGGGGAACCAGCGGCCCCGCAGCGCCACCAGAACCCCGACGCAGACCGCGAGCAGTACGAGTGACAGCGCGATGGCTGTGTCCGAGTCCGTCTCCAGCGCCAGGTAGACCGCGAGCGGCGTGGTCCGGGTGGTCCCGGGGAAGTTGCCGGCAAACGTGATCGTGGCCCCGAACTCGCCGAGGGCGCGAGCCCAGCACAGCGCCGCGCCGGCGGCCACCGCCGGCGCCGTCATCGGCATGGTGACTCGGCGAAACGTCATCCACGGCCCGGCACCGAGGGTGGCGGCGGCGTCCTCGAACCGCCGATCGGCGCTGTTCAGCGCGCCCTCGACGGACACGACGAGGAACGGCATGGCCACGAAGATCTGCGCGATCACCACGCCGACGCTGGTGAACGGGATGGTGATGCCGAACCAGCCATCGAGGTACTGGCCGACGACGCCGCGCCGACCCAGCACCAGAAGCAGGGCCACGCCGCCGACCACTGGCGGCAGCACGAGCGGGAGGGTGACCAGGGCGCGCAACAGGGACCGGCCGGGAAAACGGGTGCGGGCCAGCAGCCAGGCCAGGGGGACACCGAACAGCAGCGACAGCGCGGTTGTGGCGGTGGCCGTCTCCACTGATAGGAGGAGGGCCTGCCGGACCGCGGTCTCGGTGAGCAGATCGGGCAGGGCGGACCAGGGGGCGCGGACGAGCAGGCCGACGAGCGGCAGGAGCAGGAACAGGCCAGCGATCCCGGCCGGCACCAGCAGCGCCCAGGACATCCGGCGGCGCGTTTCCCGGCGAACCGCGCGGCGCGGACGTCCGCCGGTCCGCGGGTCACCTGGCCGGGGTGCCCGATCGCGCAGGCTGAACCGGCCGTGCGAGCTGAACCGGCCGTGCGAGCTGAACCGACCGCGCAGGCTGAACCGGCCGTGCGGGCCGACGGCCTGTTGCTCCGGCTGACCCCTTCGAAGGAGCGAACCGCCGCGGACCGACACGGCGGGCAGGCCCTTCTCGCTGATCGGGATCAACGACGCTCGGGTAGCTCGATGACGACGTTGGTCGACTTCACCGCGCCGACCGCGAGGACGCCGGCTTCCAGCCCGAGTTCGTCGGCGGCCTCCCTGCTCATGAGCGAGACCAGGCGATGCGGGCCGGCCTGGATCTCGACCTGGGCCATCACCGCGTCGCGCACCACGCGGGTGATAATGCCGGGGAAGCGGTTACGCGCGGATTCGGCGACGACCGGCGTCTGGGCGGCGGTCTGCTCGGTCGCCAGATCCTTGGCGAATCCGGCCAGGGTGCCGCCTTCGATCGCCCGGCGGCCGGCGTCGTCTAGGACGGTTGGCAGTCGGCCGCTGTCCGCCCACCGGCGGATGGTGTCGTCACTGACACCGAGCAGCGCGGCGGCCTCACTGATCCGGAATCTCGGCATGGGATGATCGTACCCGCATCTTCGGGAGAGCCGCGACGCATGATCCGAAATTACGGTGAAATTACATAAAAATATCCGCTCATGCGGGTCGGGCGGCGAGGTGGTCGGATTGACGGGACCGTGCCCTCGACCGACCCGATGCCGGTCGGATGACCGGTTGGCGCATCACGATCTGGTCCGGCGGGGCACGATGCGGAGGTTGCCCCTCTCGGCCCGACTCGCCATTCCTGCCCGACTCGCCACTCCTGGAGCACCCGTGACACCGCCCGCTTCCAAACCGACCGTCACCGCCACCACGTCCTACGGCGACCCGGTCGCCGGCCCCGTGCGGATCAACGCGCGCGCGCTGCTCGTGACGGGTGATCGGGTGCTGCTCGCCAACGAGCGTGGCCAGAAGTCGTTCCACTTGCCAGGAGGCCGGGTCGAGCCGGGAGAGACCGTGCAGACGGCGCTGCGCCGGCTGCTGAACGAGCAGGCCGGGATCGAACTGGACTACCTGACGTTCGTGGGCGGTATCCAGAACATCTCGATCGAACGCGGTGAGCGGATGGGGGTGCTCGACGTCGTCTTCGCCGCTGACCGGTCGTGGGGCGCCGACTTCGGGAGCAGGCTGAATGATCTCGATATCGTCTCGGTGTCCCTTGGGAGCCTGCTCGACCTGGAACTAAGGCCCGCCGACCTGCGCCGACTGGTCCCCGGCTGGCTCACCAACACCCGTCCGGCCTGGTACGAGTCGGCCAGCCGCTGACTGTAGGCGCGCATCCTCGCATTCGCACGGTTGACCTCATCTCGACTTCAGGTTCTAGCGCCCGCATGCCCGCACGCCCGCATGCCCGCACGCCCGCACGCCCGCGGGTCGGAATGCGGCCGGATGAAGGAGCCAGGCGACCCGCGCCACAGCCCCGTGACAGGCCCGATCCGGTGACGAACCACCCTGGCCCTGGATCCCTTGGGTACATTCGCCCGGTGTTCTCTCGACGCCGACCCTGGCCGTCGCGGTCCGCATCGGGCGCTGCATCGCGCGATGGTTACCGCTGTTTCCGTTGTCACCGCCGGACGGGGTGACACCGGCATGGTCGTCATCGGGGTGACGGGCCACCGCGGGCTCTCCGGCGGGCAGGCCGAATACACGGCCGGCGAGATGCGCCGGGTGCTGGCGCCTCTCGCCGCGGCCGGGCTGACCGGGATCAGCTGCCTGGCCGAGGGAGCGGACACTATCTTCGCCGACGTGGTCCTCGAACTTGGGGGCCGGCTCATTGTCATGATACCCGCGGCCGGTTACCGGGACTTTCAACCCGCTGCGCATCGGCGCGACTACGATCGGCTGCTCGGCCGCGCCACCGAGATACGCAGCCAGGACCGGGCGAAGCCCGATCTGCCCAGCCTGATGTCGGCGAGCCGCCTTCTGGTCGACGCATCCGACCAGGTCCTCGCGGTGTGGGACGGTCTGCCGGCGTGTGGCTTCGGGGGTACGGCGGACGTCGTCTCCTACGCGCGCTGGCGACGCAAACCCCTCCAGATCATCTGGCCCGACGGTGCCGTGCGGGCGGGGGTGACCTCCGTCGCCGGTTCGGGCGAACGACAGCGGTAACCGTCAGAGGCCGCCGCGGGGCTGGGGACTACCGCGGGGCCAACGTCACGACGTCCACCTGCACCGGGGCGAGACTCCTCCTGGCCGGAGCCGGAGCCGGAGCCGGAGCCGTCGTGGCCGGTGGCCGGGTGGCGGCCGGCCGGGTCGTTGCCGGCCGGGTCGGGGGCTTGGTCGCCGTGGACGTCACGGAAGCTCCACTGGCGGTTGTTGCCGCGCGGGTGGTCCGGCCACCGGTGGCCGGGGTGCCGGTGGTCGGGGTGCCGGCCTCGATCGGCCCGGCAGCCACTCCTTCCGCCGCTGCGGACGGCTTGGTCGGCACCGGCGGGGCGGCGGCGAGAACGGGCGGCGCCTGGTGCGCCGGCGGGGAGGCCGCCGGCACCGGGCCGCCAGAGGAGCGCCCCGGCGGCGCGGACCTGCCACCCGCCGCGAGGCGCAGGGTGTTCAGGGCGAAGTCCTCCGCCGCCAGGTCGTTCTGCTGTTCCTCTTTGGTCGGGCCGAGGACGGATCCGCCGCCGAGGGTGCTGGGCCCACCTGAGCCGGGTTCGTCCACGGCGGGTTCCTCCACGGCGGGGCTGCCTGACGCGGCGGGCCGGGGGGCGGCCGGTGCCCGCACGGCCGGGCGGCCCTCGCGGGATCCGGACCGGCCGCTGCTCGGAGTGTCCACGGTGCCGCCGTCGTCCGGCTGTGACTCGTGCAACGGAGCACGCGCACCCGTGGTCACGTCGTCGGGCGAGGAGTTGAGCCCCGCGGCGGTGGCTGCGGCCGCCACCGCTGCCACCGCAGCCACCGCGAATGCGGCGACCGGGCGCATCCGGGACCGGCGAGCGCGAACGAGCGGGTCCACCGGTAGGCGTTCTACCCGTGGCTCGGCCGCCCGCCTCGCTGATGTGGATCCCACCGATGCCGCTCGTCCGGACTCCGGACGAGCGGAGGCCGGACGGCGGTCCGGGGGCGGGAGCTCCGGCGGTGGCAGTGTCGGCAGTGCCGGGAGTGGCGGCAGTGTCGGGGGCGGCGGCAGTGTCGGGAGCGGTGGCAGCGCCCGGGCGGCCATCGGGTCCGGGACACTCCCGGTGGGGCTCGGTGCCCGCCGACCGGTGCTGTGCCGCCCGCCCGTGGCCGTCCTGAGGGGAGCCCTTCCGAGGGGAGCCGTCCGGGTCGGTGGTCGAGGATCGGTAGGCTCAGGCCGCGGATCCGCGCCTGTCGTCGCGGCGCCCGCCCGCCCGCCGTGAGCCGTGGCGGCCTGCCGGCCACGGCCCCACGCCGCTCGGGTCGACTGCGGCTTCGATCCGGAGAGCAGCGCCAGCAGCTCGGCGGTGTCGGGCAGAGAGGCCCCGTCGGCCTGTCGCACACGGGCGAGCGCCCGCCGTACCCCCTGGCCGATGGGAGCCGTGTGCTCCGACCGGTCGGCGCGGCGTCGCCCGGCTCGGGCCGCGGGTTCGACGGACCCGCTGGGCTTTCCCGTCGCGGCCAGATCGACGATCCCGGCCCACGCGACGATGTCGGCGGCGGGGCCCTCCCAGCCACTCGCCGCGGGGCCGTAGCCATAGCCGGGCACGTAGCCGGGGCTGTTGGGGGGAGGCCGCAGGTGGCCGGAGCGCCCGGCGACGACGTGCGGCGTCCCGGGCGCCGTCCCCCCGGCCGAGCCGGCCGCGGGGGACAGCAGCAGTGGTCGCAGGGCCGCCGCGACACCCAGGTCGACCAGCCGCGGCCCGGTAACGGAGAGCACGATATCCGTTGCTGTCAGGTCGCCGAGTACGCCGACCGTGCGGTGCGCCGCATCGATGGTCTCCAACAGGGTCCGGGCGAGGCGGTCGATCTCGTCCGAGGACAGCGGTCCGCGTTCGGTGAGCTCGCGGGCCAGAGTCGGGCCCCCGACGAACTCCGTGACCACGTATGGCCGCTCGGCGTCGGGCGCGGCGTCGAGTACCCCGCAGGTGTGTGCCCCGGCCAGCACGCGAGCGCGGTCGATCGCCGCCGCGAACCGGGCCCGCATGTCCGCGCGCAGGGCGTCGCCCGGGTGCAACGCGCGGATCGCGACCTGCGCGCCTCCGACAGCACGGCTCAGATAGACGATGCCGGTGATGCCGGCGTCCAGCCGACCGAGCAGCTGGTAGGGCCCGAGTGAGGTGGGCTCGCCCACGGCGAGCGGCGCGACGTGACGAGGTAGCCGAGCGGTCATGGTGATGATGCCCCGAATGCGGCTCGTGGACGGTCAGCGACGTTTATTCGCTCCGACGGTAGCTACTCCAGTCGTGTCCGTGAAGGCCGCTACGCATCCTTCTTCGCACTTCTTCGCATCTGCAACGAATTCGGCATCCGCCGGACGCCGGCGGGCACCGGGCGCGAGCACAGTGATCATCGTCGGCGGAACATTGGTCGGCTATTTCCCGGCCAACCGATCATCGGTCGGCCGGTGGCTCCGGCGCGTACGCGACGGCGATTCCGTCGAGAAGCCATTTCAGCGCCTGCTCGAAGCGCGGCGCCGTGTATCCGCAGCCGAGGGCGGCGAGGGCGCGCAGCCGTGGGTACTCCTTCTCGGCGGTCTGCGCGTCCTCGGTGGTCTGCGCGTGGTTGAGGACCTGGGCGTCAAGGACCTGGACGGAGAAAACCGGTCCCGCCATCGGGACACCGGGGCGATCCTGGGAGTCGGCCGCCGGAGGCCGTCGGCGGTCGAAATCCTCCCGGTCGCCGAGTTCGCGCAGCGTGCAGCCGACCACCAGATCATTAAGCGAGTGGATGATGCGCAGCTGGTCCTGCGGATCATCGGTGATCTTCGAGGCGACGGTCAGGCACTGCTCGATGTGCCGCAGCTTGTTGGGACCGAAACCCCGGCGGATGCCGATCCGAAGGGCCCAGGGATGTTCCTGGAAGGACCGCCTCGCGCGCCGGGCGATCTGGGTGAGGCCGTCCCGCCAGTCCTCGGGAACCTCGTCCAGCAGATGCCCAGCCAGGAACGCGTCCCACATCAGGCCGGTCAGTTCGTCCTTGTCCCGGACGTGGTGGTAGAGCGTCATCGTCCCGACGCCCAGATGTGCGGCGATCCGCCGCATCGACACCGCCGTGAGCCCCTCCTCGTCGGCGATCTCCATCGCGGCCAGGGCCAGCCGTTCACCGCTCAGCGGCGTCCGGCATCCCGGTGGGGTGGACACCCGTCCCATCGGCTTCCCCTGGGATCGCCCCGGGGCCGCACTCGGCGGCGCCGCCATCGCCACTCACCTCCTGGCAGGACGCCTCCTGGCAGGACGCACAGGCTGCCGTTTTGGCGTTGGTACATCGTACGGCGTAGGGTTGGCCCACTGCTCGTACGGTGTACGAAGGCTGGAGTTGTATGAAGGCTGGGGTTGGAGGTATCGGGTGATGACAGGTTCGGATGAGGGCAGTTCGGACGAGGACAGTTCGGACGAGGGTGGTGCCGTGGTCGGCAGGACCGCCGGTAACGGGGCGGGCGCCTCGCCGGGAGGTGGCGCACCGCCGGGCCGGGGGATTCCGTGCTGGGCCGTGCTGGCCGTCTGCTGCCTGGCCCAGTTCATGGTCGTTCTGGACATTTCGATCGTGAACGTCGCGCTGCCGTCGATGCAGACCGATCTCGGGATGACGGCGAGCGGCTTGCAGTGGGTGGTCAACGCCTACACGATCGCGTTCGCGGGTCTGCTGCTCTTCGGCGGCCGGGCGGCAGACCTGTTCGGTCGCCGCCGGGTGTTCGTGGCCGGGCTGGCGCTGTTCACCCTGGCGAGCCTCGGCGGTGGTTTTGCGCGGACCGAGGCGCAGCTCATCGTCGCCCGGGCCGTGCAGGGGCTGGGCGGGGCCGTGCTC
>NZ_CDWWEW010000161.1:0-10875 GCF_977966315.1 Frankia sp. CeRuru1 | reverse complement strand
GCCGCGTGCTGTTCGTGGTGCCGCCCCTGACCGGGCATGTCAACCCGGCGGTCGGAGTCGCCGCCGAGCTGGCCGCCCGTGGTCACGAGGTGGCGCTCGCCGGGTACGCGGGCGTCATCGGATCGTTGATCCCGCCGGAGCTGGCCCTGCTGGCGTTACCCGAGGCGGTCCTGGGCGAGAAGTGGTCCCGGATCCAGGACACGTCTCGGGCGCTGCGGGGGCCGGCGTCGCTAAAGTTCCTGTGGGAGGACTTCCTGCTCCCGCTCGGCTCGATGATGGCCCCGGCGATCGACAGGATCATCGACGACTTCCAGCCCGACCTGCTTGTCATCGACCAGCAGGCGGTGGGCGCCGCGCTCGTCGCCCGTCGCCGGGGCCTGCGCTGGGCGACCCTCGCGGCGACCTCCGCCGAGTTCGACAACCCTTACGGGGTGCTCGCGGGCCTGGGGCAGTGGGTCGTCGACCGCCTGCGGGAGTTCCAGACCGGGCACGGAGTGCCGCCCGGCGAGGCGGCCGTCGGGGACCTGCGCTTCTCCGAGGCGTTGACCCTCGTCTTCTCCGTCCGGGAAATGCTGCACAACCCCGGGATCCCGGACTACGCGGTCTTCGTCGGCAGCGCGGTCGGGAAACGGGCCGGCGTGGGCGAGTTCCCCTGGGACTGGCTCGACCCGGCCCGCCGGGCGGTGCTCGTCTCCCTCGGCACGGTGACCCGGGAGGCCGGCGGTCGATTCCTGCGGGCGGCGGCGGAGGGGCTGCTCGGCCTGCCCGAGCGGGTACAGGCGATCGTCGTCGCCACACCCGGGCTCGTCGACGACCTCGCCGCCGCGGCGCCCGACGACCTGCTGGTCGCGCCGTTCGTGCCGCAGGTCGCGTTACTTCCGCGGTTGTCGGCGGTGGTGTGCCACGCCGGCAACAACACCGTCTGCGAGTCGCTGTCACACGGGGTTCCGCTGGTGGTCGCCCCGGTTCGCGACGACCAGCCGATCATCGGCGAGCAGGTCGTCCGCAACGGGGCCGGGGTGCGCGTCAAGTTCGGTCGGGCCGGACCCACCGCCGTGCGTTCCGCGGTGACGGCCGTGCTGGACGATCCGTCGTACCGGGCCGCCGCTGCCCGGATGCGGGCCGCCTTCGCCGCCGCCGGCGGGGTGGTCGCCGCCGCCGATCATCTTGAGAAACTGGCCTCCTGATGCTCGGTCTGGTGGTCGGTGCTCGGTCTGGTGGTCGGTGCTCGGTCTGGTGGTCGATGATCGGTCTCATGGTCTGATGCTCGAACGGTTCTGACGTCGTGCTGACATGGTTGCCGATCCTGGTGTGTGCCGGTCTGGCGATCAACGGTGTGCGGCTGCGCGGCCGGCTGCGTCGCCTCGACACCCTGCCAGCCTCCGGTCGCCCGGTGGACCCCGCGCATGAGTTCCTCGTCGCGACCGGGGTCCGCCTCTCCGACAGCGGCCGACGGGCGGCCAGTTACCACGCCAGCCGGGACCGGCTCGACGTGCTCGACCTCGTCCCGGCGGACCTGACGGCCGAACGGGCGCTCGACCTCGCCCGGATGGTCGACACCCGCACCTACCGGGCCGACCGCTGCGTGCCCGGCCGCGGCGCCTTCCAGGCGCTGCTGGTCCGCTCCGAGATCCTCCAGCGGGCTGGGATCACCCGCCGGGACGGTTTCGACCCGGTGGAGCTCGTCGACATCACCGAGCGGCTGAAGACCTTCGCCTCCGGCTCGACGGATCTGGCGGTGCTGCCGGGGCTGCGTGCCGCCCGGGACGACGCGGCGATGCGCGTCCGCGTCCAGCAGCGGGCCTACCGGTTCACCCGGCAGAACCAGCTCTTCCCGTTCGTACCCCAGATCGCCACCGCGATCGGCTTCCACGTGAACCAGCCGTTCGGCCTCGCGGCCATGGCGCTGTTCTGGTTCCAGCCGTTCTTCGTCTGCGCCGGCCGGGTGCCGCTGTCCCCGCGCGATCTCATTCGTTCCCCCATCGTGCGCATCCTCGGCGGGGCGCTGTTCGTGGTCGACTCCGTGCGGGCCGGCCGGGCGCAGGCCGTGAAGGCGGCCGAGGCGAAGGCCGCCGGGCTTCCCCCGGACCCGGTCAAGCATGCGGCCAGGCAGGAGACCGCCGCCAGCCGCGCCTCCTACTCCCAGGACGTCCAGGCTGGCCTTGACCGGTTCCTGCGCCACGACCGGGCCGACTGCCCCTGGTGCGGATCGGTCGAGCTTGCCACCCGGGTGGAGTCGCCGGACCTGCTCCTGCGCAAGCCCGGTTCCTTCCGGCTGGACGGCTGCGAGCGCTGCGGACACGTCTTCCTCAATCCGTCGCTGAGCCCGGCCGGGCGCGAGTTCTACGACCGGGACCGCTACGACGGCCTGCGCACCGATGTCGCCGAGCAGGCTCTGGCCGCGATCGCCCGCGACCGGCGCGAGCAGGCTGCTGCCGTCCGGCCGTTCGTGGTGCCACGGACCTGGCTGGACGTGGGGGCCCGGTACGGTCACTTCGCCAACGCGGCCCGCGAGGTATGGCCGAGGACGGTGTTCGACGGGCTCGACACCTTTCCCGGCCTGGCGAAGGGCTTGGCGCGCGGCTGGGTCGACCACGCCCACTACGGCCGTTTCCCCGACGTCGTCGACAGCCTCGCCGGCCGGTACGACGTCATCAGCATGTTCGACTACCTGGAACGCCGCGACGACCCGTCGGCGGAGCTCGACGCCGTCGCGAAGGCGTTGCCGCCTGGCGGGCACGTCGTCTGCGAGCTGGCCAACGCCGACTGCCGGCAGGCCCGCTGGCTCGGTCGGTTCTGGCCCGGCTGGGCGGTCCCCGGGCGCGCCCACTTCATCCCCGTGGAGAACCTGATTGCCGCGCTGGAGGACCGGGGGCTGCGGCCGGTCACGGTGCGCTTCGCCGCGGCGCGCCGTCCCGGTGGCCTGACCGGCGCCCTGCTGCTCGCCGTGGCCATGATCGCGCCACGCCCCATGCCGTGGCTGCCCCAGCAGGCCGGCCCGGCCGGCGCGGCCGGCCGCGTCCTGGTGATGCTTGTGGCCAGCCCCCTACTGGGATTGGCCCGCCTCCTCGACCGCCTTGCCGGCCGGTACGCGCACGACGCCCGGTACGCCGGCACCTACCTGATGATCGCCCGCAAGGAGCTCTGACCTCGACCGATCTCGGCGATGAGCGCGGTGTTGCCCATGCGTCGAGGGTTTCCTCCAGCGACTCCAGGTCGTCGACGCTGATGACGATCGCGCTGGGCCTGCCGTGCCTGGTGATCACGACACGCCCGTGCTCACGTTCGACGCTGTCCACGACCTCCGAGAGCCGGTTCTTCACCTCCGCCAGCGGCATCTGTTCCGAGAACGACATAGCCACGAGTACAGCAAGCTTGTCCTCCGTCGGGGCTAGGGGGCCGGATCGATGGGTCAGACCGGCCAGGTCTCGAGGCGCCAGGCGGCGTCCCAGAACATCAGCAACATGCGTGGACCGGTTGACCGGAATGTGCGGCGCGGCACAGGGATACGGGACGCGCCGAACGAATGTCCCGCGGAGCTCAGGAGGCCAGCGCCCGCGGAGCGCGCGGCACCGACGCCGACCAGCCGCGGTCACGCAGCGCCCCGCCTACGAGGGAAGCCACCTCGGCCGGGGCGTCCCGCGCCAGGCGTGCCGGCAGACGGATGAGAAGCTGGCCCGTCGGCTCGGCGACGACCGTCGGCCGGGGGACCGTCGCCTGGATCTCCACCCGCACGCGCCACGGCTCGTACCAGACGTCGAGGCGCGCCATCGGCTCGTCCGCGGGCCCGTCGACACTCGGGGTCCCCGCCGGCAACCCCCACTGCGCCTCGATGCGGCGGTACATGATCTCGGTGAGGTGCGGCGCGTCCCGGCCCAGATCGTCCAACGTCTCGGTGATCAGCGTCCGGCGGCTGATCGGACCACGCCGGGCCAGCGCGGTCCGCAGGCTCGCGACGGTGACGAAACGCCGGCGGACGGCGTCGACGAGCAGGCCCTGCGCGTCCGCGCGGGTAGACGCCCACTCGGCCATGTCGATGACGGACCGGGCGGGGGCCGTCCGCCGGGGCAGGCGGAGGGGATCGATCTCGGTGATGTCGAGCCGAGCGCTGTGCCGCAGAAGCACGCCCGGCGGCGCGGCGATCCGGCGGTCGGTGGGCAGGAGAACCGTCACCGGGCCGGTGTCGTAACCGTCCAGACCCGCGAGCCCCGCCGCGCAGGCGCCCGCGAGCACCGCGTCCGGGCCGACGGCCTGCAGGGCCCCCCACAGCTCCTGCATCCTCGTCACGGGTGCGGCGGCCGTGATCAGCACGCCGCGGAAGGGTTGCTGCCAGCGGCCGTCGTTCAACCGTCGGCGGATCTCGTCGCGGGTGATGCCGGCGTTGATCGCATCGCGCATCGTGATCACGCCGGCCTGCATGGTGGCGATCTCCTGCCAGGAGAGTCGGCCAGGGTTATGGGCCATGAGAAGACGATGGCGGTTGTCTGTCCGTTGGGCCAGAACCTTTTTCGGGTTGTGGATAACTTTCGGCTGTCTCCTTCCTGACGGCCGCGTTCCGGCCCGGGTCAGCCATGCCCCGGGTGGTGGTCCCCGACGCCGGGAACCCATCCCCGCGTCCCCGGGTGAGTGCTCTGACCCCCGGAGCCGCTGGAGCCGCTGGGACGTGCCTTGGGCGGGACGAGCCGGTAGACCTCCTCGTCGGCCGGCGGTTGCTGGCCGATGCCCGGAAACCCGACGGGCGGGGCGGGCTCGATCCGACGCCGTTCCTCCGCGCCGGTCCGCGCCGGGCCGGCATGATCAGTACCAGCCTGGCCCGTACCAGCCTGGCCCGCGCCGGACTGGATCATCCCGGCTCCGGCGGTTCCGGCGTGGTGACCCGCCAGGGGCGCGGCGGCCGCGTCGGGTACGGACCAGCGGTCGGCCGGGGAGACCCCGGGCAGCAGGACGGTGCCCGGATTGCAGTCCCCCGGCACCACCCGTCCCGCCCCATCGACCGGGTTGACCAGCAGGAATGCGGTCGCCGGCAGGGTCTGGACGGTGGTCGGCTCCACGGTGAACTCGTATACCCGCTGGGAGGTCGTGCCGTCGGTCGTCGAGTCGCTCACCGACGAGTTTGTCGTGCGCTGCCAGGTCTGCGATCGCGACGTCGTCACCGACTCCTGCCATCCGGCGTTCTTCGACGTGTTCTGCAACCAGGGCAGCAGCCGGGTGCCGTCGTAGGTCCGGCCGGTTCCGCCGCTGGTGCCGGCCGTCTCCGAGGTGCCGTCCTGGTCACCGACGCTGTCGCTGTCGCCGGCCGTGAAACTGCGCCCCACCTGGGCCGTCACCTGAGACATGACGAAACGGTAACCACGCCCGATGAACTCCGCCGCGGTCGCGGCGTCCTTACCGTTTCCCAATCTCATGATGATAGTCGAGCCCCCCTGGCTGCCCAGCACCCGTTCGGCGTCGTCGGCGAGCCGTTCGAAGAGCAGCACGAGCCGCACCCCGGCGAGCTCGGCGTGGCGGGTCAGCCCGGTCAGGACCGCTCGGCCGAGATGGTCCGCCCCGGCGACAACCAGCATGTCCCGGCTGGTCGGCCCGCCCCGCTGGCGGCGACGGAGCTGGTGGAGCACGGTCTGGACGAGGAGCCGGTCCGCGAGTTCCTTGCGGTGGGCGGACGAGTCCCGGCTCGACGTGGCGAGAACCCGCAGCCCGGGTACCGGCCACCAGGCCGCCAGCGGACGGGGCACACTGTCGGCCCTGGTCGTCGGCACCCTGGTCGTCGACCTACCGGCGGCGGCCGTCAACATGTGGGCCTCGACCGCCGCGGCCGGTGCCATCGCGGCCGGTGCCATCGCGGCCGTGGCTGGTGGTGGCGGGCTGAGCGCCTCCAGCGAGGAACGCAGGTAGCGCAGCTCATCGGCGATCCGGTCGCCGCGGCCGAACGCGTCCATGTGCGCGGTGAGCTCCCCGGCCTCGGCCGTCGACAGCGACATGGCCGTGCTGCCGTCGTCGAGACCTTCGAGGACGCGCAGGCCCTCGGCGAGGCGGCGAATGCTGAGCCGTTCGTACAGAACGACGGCGACGGTGGTGACCAGATCCGCGTGCAGGGCGCGTCGGTGCGGATCATCGCCGCTCTCCTGGGACAGGCCGAACGCGTCGGCGACGAGCTCGCCGGCTTCCCGCGGCCCGAGGCCGTCGAGGAGTGCCACCTCGTCGAGCTGGCGGGGCAGGTCCCAGGACTCCACCGGCCAGCGCGCCTGGCCAGCGAGGCGCGCCAACCCCCCGCCCACCGTCCGCTCGCTGAGATCGACGAGCAGGATCCCGGTGCCGCCGGTGAGCACCGAGCAGCCCGCGGTGGCCAGCAGGCTCGCCCATCCGTCGCCGGTTCCGCCGAACACGTCGATCCTGGGGGTCGCCGCGGGGGCCGAGACGGGATAGAAGACGGCGGTGGCCTCCCGGCGTTGCAGCTCGGCCCGGTCGTGCGCGTCGACCTCGGTTTGCCAGGACGTCAACGCCTGTAGGTAGCGGGTGTACCCGTCGGCCCGGGCCGCCGCGGCCCGGGATCGCGTCCGGCCCAGCCGGCAGTGCAGGACCAACGGAGGCAGGCACGCGACCACGGCGAGCGCGAGTCCCGCCGGGACGAAGAAGAACCCCCCCTCGCCCGCGAGCAGCGTGCCGAACACCACGAAGGCCATCGGCAGGACGAGCCGGGTCAGCAGGGCGCGGACGGCATGGTTTCGCCGGGCCGTGAGCGCGGTCAGATCGGGCGGTTCGGGCTCCTGCCAGGCCGGTTGACGGTCGGCGAGCGGGCTCGGGGTCGATGGACCGGTGTCGACGAACTCCCAGCCCCAACGCTCCCGTGGAACGAAGAGCCCCTGGATCAGTCGGGCCTCAGCCGTGGTCAGCGTGCCCACCCCCATCGCCGACCCTCCGCCGTCCCACTCGCCTGCTCCTGCGTTGCCGCCCACCGTGTCGCCGCCCACCATGCCGCGACTCCCCGCTCCCGATCATTGTGCACCTGGAAACGATCTCGGCACGCCCGGTGTCGGTACCGGGGCGTTACGTGGCCATTATGGCGTATGGTGTCCACTCTGTCGCATTCCGCCGTGCATGTCGGCCCTGCCGTAGCGCCCCGACGGTCGACGGGCCCGGGCGCTCAGTCCTGCGCTGTCCCGAACGCGGGTGCTGTCCCGAACGCGGGTGCTGTCCCGATGGGCGGGCCGGGGGCGATGGCTGCCGCGGTGGACTCCGGTGGGGCGCTCCCCGGTCCGCTCGGCGCGGGGCCGACGAGGTCGGAGATCTGAGTGGCCAGCTCGGCCAGTCCGTCGCCGGTGCATGCCTGGTGGAGTGCGTCCGACAGCGAGGCGGCATCCGCCGCGCCGGTGAGTTCCCGGACCGCCGCAGTGAGGCCGCTGACCGCCGGATCACCGATGTTGACCTTCTCCCGGCCCGGAGCGTAGAGGGCACTGTTCTTCATCCGGGTGAGCTGTTCGCCCACGGTCTTGCCCGGCAGGGTCAGGCCGCGCTCGCGCCAGGCCGCGGTGAGCGGATGCGGGCCCGCGTCGGCCCCCCGCCGGCGCACCGCGTCGACCAGTGCCTGCCGGACGTCCTGCCAGCGGTACATGCCCGCGGTCAGGTGCCGGGAGTCGACGGTGTTCGCCGCGTCTGCCGCGTCTGCCGCGTCCGCCGGGGACGGCGGCAGGCCGAGGAGCCGGCGCAGCGTCGCGAGCAGGGCGGTGGTGAAGTCGTCGGGGTCGACGAAGGGGCGCAGCGCGGCGGCGCGGGCGTCCGTCGCCCGGTCGGCGGCATGGGCGAGCGCGCAGTCGAGGATGCGACCCGGCAACGCAGCGAGGGTGGTCCGCAGGGGTTCCGCCGGAGCGAACGGCGCGATCCCGAGCAGATGGGTGAAGCCCATGACCTGGTGCGCGGCCACCGCCTCGACCCACAGCACCAGCAGGGGATCGCGGGCCGCGAGGGCGGACGTCTCCGTCTCCTCCAGGGTGCAGGCGGGACCGGCGACGCAGGCCGCGCCGCAGCCGAGGCTGCGCCGTCTGGCCAGGGGCACCTGGTCGTAGCGCGCGAGGCGCGCGCTTTCCCGGTCGTCTCCGGCGACCATCCGGGCCAGCACGGGACGGTCCATGCCGTCCGCGCTCACCGCCGCCACCCCCGCCGGCAGCGCCACGACCAGCTCGGACTGGTCGTCGCGCAGGTTCATTGTCGCGCCGACGGCTTCCCGGTCGTCGGCGGCCGGGAGCCGGTGCATCACCTTCAGCGCGGTGTTCTTGATAACGTCGGGAAGGATTTTCGCTGGGATCTGTTCCACGACAATGAGCCCCTCGCCGTAGGCGCGGATCTCCGCGAGCAGCGAGGCGAACAGGTCGACGGCGGCCGCGGCCGGGCCGTCGGTGACGTTCTTGAGCAGCCGGTGGGCCTCCTCGAGGACCAGGACGTGGCGCAGTCCGCCCGCGCCCGCGCTGCCGTACCGGACCCGCAGATGCTCCACGACGCGGATCAGGACGGCGCCGAGCAGGAACGCCTTGTCCTGGTCGCTGGTGATGTCCTCCAGCTCGAAGACGACGTTGCGCGCCAGCAGGGCGCCGATGTCGATCGGATGCCCGCCCTCGAAGAACCGACCGGGAGAACCCTCCCGCAGGCTGCCGATGCGCACGTCGACAAAGCCCCGGACGTCCGCCGTGACCTCCGCGCCGTAGCCGATATTCTCGACCACCCTCGTCGCGGTGCGCTGCAGGTCCCCGAGGGTCGGATAGCGCCTGCGCACGTCGACCTTCGGGTCCTCCTTCGGCCCGGCCACCCGGAATCTGGGCCGGTGCGCGGGCTCCGGCCGGTCCAGCACCAGGTTCCATCCCAGGTCTTGGTAACAGACCGTCAGCGCGCGGGCGAGCACCTGGGGGAACGGCTCGTGCGCCTCGAACGCCGCCAGGAACAGGGCCCGGACGAGATCGATGTGGCTCTGCAAGGGAAAGCCGGGCTCGGGTTCCAGCGGGTTCAGCGACGCCGGTGGAGCGTCGAGCCGGCCCGGCCTGATGACGAGCACCTCGGCGAGGCCGGCGAGCCGCCCGGCCATCCGGGCGTACTCGGCCTTGGCCGGCTCCAGGACCAGCCACGGAACGGGCGCCGGAGCACGGGTCAACGACTCCAGCAGCGACCGCACGGTCTGTGACTTCCCGGATCCGGTGGCGCCGCAGACGAAGGCGTGCCGGTTGAGCGTTGCGCGGGGAACCGAGAACGCGCCGGCCGGCATCCAGCCGGCGTCGAGCACGTCGCCGAGCCGAACGGCGCCGGGCGTTCCCCGGGGGTCCGCGGGACCGGACCGGTTCGGACCCTCGGGCGTCACGTCGAAGGCGTGCGGTGTGATCAGGGTGATACCCGGCAGCTCACGGCCGGGCGGCCGGGCCAGCGCCGCCAGCAGCTCCGCGCTCGCTCGCGGCGAGGGCCGCGGCGAGCCGGCCAGCCCGCCGGCTCCGGTTCCGGCTCCGGCCCCGCCGAGGGCCCCCGCGAACGAGGTGACCGGGCCGGTCGGACTCAACGTGTAGGGCAGCCGGTCGAGATCGCTGGAGCTGCACAGCAGGGCGGCCAGCGAGACCGCGCCGGCCGGGGTCACCCCACCGACCAGGATCTCCACGTCCCACATGCCGCTCGACGCGCCCCGGCCCAGTTCCCGGTAGCGGGCCTCCGCGCGCTCCAGGTCGAGCCGGGCGCCCTGGTCGTTCTCCCGCCGGCGCAGCACGGGAATCGATCGCGCGAGGTCCGCCCGTTCCTCGGCGAGATGCTCGGGGGGCACCGGCCACGCGAGCACAAGCCAGGCGAACGGGCCGACGAGATGCGCGGCGTAGTCGTCGAACGATCCGCGGCGGGTGTCCGGCGGCCGGACGTCGGTGCCGGGATCGGCGGCCCACAGGGCATCCGGGAGGCCTTCGCACCGCAGCCAGTAGGGGAAGCCTGCGAGCTGGGCGGGTACGGCGTCCGGTGGCAGCGCCACCGCTGTCGATCCCGGCGGGTACAGCAGCGGAACCGCGGTTGCGGCTGGTGTCGACGTGGCTGTTGCGAGCGACGTGGCTGTTGCGAGCGACGTGGCTGTTGCGAGCGACGTGGCTGTTGCGAGCGACGTGGCCGGTGTCGATGTGGCCGCCGTGGTCGGGTCTGCCGTGGTCGGGTCTGCCGTGGTCGGGCCCGCCGGGAAGAAGGGGCGGCCGCCGGCGAGGAACCGGATGTGCGCCTCACCCGGGCCCCGTAGCCAGGCGACGGCGATTCCCGGCCGGGCTGCTCCCGGCACCGGGTACGGGCCGCCGCGAGTGGACGCACCGGAGACGGTGGGTTCGTGGCCGGGCCCGAGCGAGGTCAACTGCGCGTGCGCGCCGACGAGGGCGGCGAAGAGCGCGGCCGGTACGGGATCGGGCCGGTCGGGTGTGTCGGGTCGCCGAGGGGCGGTGAGGACGCGGTGGAACCGGAAACCGGCGAGCACGATCGGAGGGGCCTATTCGTGCCGGCTGCGCCGGAAACGGCCGCCGGCCGTCCGTACCACCATGTCGGGCTCCTCGTGGTCTTCGTCTCGTCTCTCCGTGAACATACTTCTGATCATCGATGCCGATGTGGCAATCTATCACCCTCCGCTGGGCATTGGATCCGGATCGTGTCCATCATTGCTCGAAGTACCTGAATTCTGAGATCGGGGAGGAGTGAGGGTCGAACATGGAGGCATGGACGGTTGTCTCCGATCGTCACGGTCCCGGGCGCATGGACTCCCGTCGTCGTGATCGCGGTCTGCGGGTGTCGTGGGCCGACGCACCGGCGGCTGCTCCGGGATACCTCCCCGAGTCGGGGTACCTCGCCGGGCTGGGCTACCTCGCCAGGTCGGCGCGAATGATACGT
>NZ_CDWWEW010000160.1:0-11005 GCF_977966315.1 Frankia sp. CeRuru1 | reverse complement strand
ACGGCCGGCGACGACGGAACTCCCGCTCCGGGCCCGTGGCCAGCGCTGCGCGCAGCACCGCCTGGTCGTCGGCACCCGCGGCGAGGCCCAGCACCGTCCGCGGCCCGTCCCGGTGACGCACGACGACCCCCGGTATCCCGTCGGCCCAGCCCGGCGGCGCCGCCGGCGCGTCCACCACCACCTGCAGATCACCGCCCGCGCGCAACTCGTCGACCGAACCGCAGGCGACTATCCGGCCCGCCCGCACGATCCCGACCCGGTCGCACAACCGCTCGACGAGATCGAGCTGATGGCTGGAGAACATCACCGGAACCCCGGCGGCGCGACGCTCCCGCAGCACCTCGCTCATCACATCGACGGCCACCGGGTCCAATCCGGAGAACGGCTCGTCGAGTATCAGGACGACCGGATCGTGCACGAGCGCGGCGGCCAGCTGCACCCGCTGCTGGTTACCGAGGCTGAGCTTCTGCACCTCGTCGTCCAACCGGCTGGACACCCCCAGCCGCTCGGTCCACCGCGCCACTGCGCGACGGGCCGCCGCCAGCCCCATTCCGTGCAGTTGCGCGAGGTAGACGAGCTGCTCACCCACCCGCATCCGCGGGTACAGGCCGCGCTCCTCCGGCATGTAGCCGATCCGGCGGCGGGTACGCAACGTCAGCGGAACGCCGTCATAACGCACGACCCCGGAATCCGCCGCGAGCACCCCGAGGGCGATACGCATCGCCGTCGTCTTCCCGGCACCGTTGCTGCCGACGAACCCGAACAGCTCGCCGGCCCGCACCTCGAACGTCATCGACTCCAACGCGACGACGTCGCCGTACCGTTTCGACACCCCGTCGATCTCGAGCCGTCCGTCGCCCACCTGCACCACTTTCCACTCCACAGCGTTCCGGGTAACGGTCAACCCCTGCCCCTGCCACGGGCGTCTCCGGCAAGGAGATTCTCTCCACCAGATGCTATTGGCGGTGGTTTTCATGATTGATTTTATGCGGTGCGACGATGTCAACACCGTTGATTATCAGGGTGCGCCCGGAGGAACGAACGGCAGGCCGGCGGGTGTGCCCTCGGCGAGCAGGCGGCGCAGGGCGCCGGTGTCGAGATGGTCGGCGACGAGGTCACCGAGGGCGTCGAGGCGGCGCTGCCGGACATCGGCGAAACGCGTGAACGCCGGGACGAACGAACGCCCCGCGGCCGTGGCCACGTCGGCGAGATAGGCGCGACGGAACGCGTCGTTCTCCAGCACTCCGTGCCAGCTCGTGCCGGCGACCGCGCCGACGCGCACCCCATCCGCGGCGAACGGGGCGCCGTCCGGATGGTCCTCGACGGTCAGCCGCCCGTGCCGGATCTCATAGCCGGTCAGCGGCCGGCCGGCGGCATCGGTGGCCGCGCGGCGACCGAGCAGCTTCACCGGGTCGAACGTGGTGATGACCGGGAGCAGGCCGAGACCCTCGACCTCACCCGCACCCGATTCGACGTCGTCACGGATGCGACGGCCGAGCATCTGGTAGCCGCCACAGATACCCAGCACCGGGCGGGCGGCGGCGGCGCGCTCGGCGAGGGTCGCGGCGAGACCGCAGCGACGCAGCCAGCGCAGGTCCTCGACGGTGGAACGGGTGCCCGGCAGAATCACGAGGTCGGCGTCGACGAGCTCGTCCGATCGGGTGGCCAGGCGCACCGCGACCCCGGGCTCGGCGCGCAACGCGTCGATGTCAGTCACGTTCGACAGCCGGGGCAGCCGGATGACGGCGACCCGCAGCACCTCCCGCCGACCGGCGTGCGACCCGACTGCTGTCCCGGGCCCGGGGGAAGGCTCGGCATCGGGGAAGGCGGCGAGGTCGAGGGAGTCCTCGACGTCCAGCCACAACCCCGCCTTCCAGGGGACGACGCCGTGCACCGGCCGGCCGGTGAGCCGTTCGATCTGGCGCAGCCCGGGTTCGAGCAGCCGGGCGTCGCCACGGAACCGATTGATCACCCAGCCGGCGACCAACGCCTGGTCGGCCGCATCGAGCAGGGCCAGCGTGCCGAACAGGGCGGCGAAGACCCCGCCCTTGTCGATGTCGCCGACCACGATCACCGGCAGGTTCGCGGCGCGCGCCAGGCCCATGTTGGCGATGTCGGTCGAGCGCAGGTTGATCTCCGCCGGGGAACCGGCCCCCTCACAGATCACCGCGTCGAACCGGCCGCGCAGGTCGTCCAGGCACTCCAGGACGATCGCGGCCAGCCGTTCCTTGTACGGGCGGTAGCCGAGCGCGTCGACCTCGGCGACCGGGCGGCCCAGCACGACAAGCTGGCTGTGCCGCTGACCCCCCGGTTTGAGCAGCACCGGGTTCATCGCTGCCTCCGGTTCCACACCGGCCGCCGCTGCCTGCATCGCCTGGGCCCGGCCGATCTCCGCACCGTCGGCGGTGACCGCTGAGTTCAACGCCATGTTCTGCGCCTTGAACGGGGCGACCCGCACCCCCTCCCGCGCCAGCCACCGGCAGATCCCCGCGGTCAGCACACTCTTGCCGGCGTCCGACGCGGTCCCGGCGACCAACAGTCCCCCGCTCACCGGCCGCGCTCCCTCCCCCCGAAGCCAGAGCGTCCGGATCCGGTACCGAGGCCGAGGCCCAGCCGCGCGGTCAGGACGGAGGCGACCAGCCGCGCCACCGGAGCCGCCGCCGCCGCCAGCGCGACACACACCACGCTCACCGCCGCGGACAACCGGGCCGCGGCTGCGACGTCCGCGCCCTGCGGCCGCCGGCCGAACCCAAGCTCCGGCCGGTGCTCGACGCGGTAGGGGTAGCGCAGCTCTCCCCCGAGCCGCAGCCCCAGCGCCCCGGCGAACGCGGCTTCCACCATCCCAGCGTTGGGGCTGGGATGCGACCGGCCGTCCCGGCGCATGACCCAGTACGCGTCGACCGCCGAACCGCCGACGACCGGGGCGCACGCGCAGGTCACCAGCGCGCACACCCGCGCCGGGAGCAGGTTCGCCAGATCGTCGAGGCGCGCCGCCACCCAGCCGAAGCGTTCGTACCGGGGGCTGTGGTGCCCGATCATCGCGTCGAGGGTGTTGATCGCCCGGTAGGTGACCAGGCCGGGCAGTCCGGCGAGCGCCCCCCACCACAGTGGGGCGACCAGCGCGTCGGAGGTGTTCTCGGCGATGGACTCGATCGCGCCGCGGGCGATCCCGGCGGCGTCCAGCGACGCCGGGTCGCGTCCGCACAGCGCCGGGAGCCGTTCCCGGGCCGCGGCGAGATCGTCGGCGCGCAGCTCCTCGCCGAGGCGTCGGCCTTGACGGCGCAGCGAGGCGCCACCGAGGACAGTCCACGTGACCGCCGCCGTGAGCGCGACGGCGCGTTCAGCGGCGCGTTCAGCGGCGCGTTCAGCGGCGCGTTCAGCGGCGCGTTCAGCGGCGCGTTCAGCGGCGCGTTCAGCGGCGCGTTCAGCGGCGACGGCGGGCACGGCGACCGCGGCGAGCAGCACCGCGGTGTGCAGCGCTCCGGCCGCCCGGCCGTCCCGGTAGAGCCGGTTCTCCAGCCGGGACGCGGCCCGCCCGAACCCGGCGACCGGATGCAGCCGCGCCGGGTCGGCGAGCAGCCCATCCAGCACGGCGCCGAGGACCAGACCGAGCGCGCGTACCGCGCGGGAAGGGACCATGGCACGGGAAAGGACCATGGCTCAGACGCTCATCGCGTAAGCGACGACTCCGCGCCGGACGGCGTCCATCGCCGCCCGGGCGGTCCGGCGCACCCGCGCGCCGTCCGGCGCGCCCGGCGCACCCGGGTCCGGCTGCACCATCGGGGCGACCTGCGCGATCTGGTCAAGGATGTCGATGAGCTGGCGCATCCACCGGACGAAGTCGCCGGCGGTCAGTTCCACGGAACTGTCGGTCAGCACCCGTTCCAACGCGCGGCCCGCGGCCCAGTCGTGCGCGACGGCGACGAATCCGAGCTCGGGCGGGCGCAGGAACGCGAGCCGGTGGGCCTGCTCGGCCTCGGCGAGCCGCTCCGACAGCCGGACCATCTCAGCGAGGCAGTCGCGCAGCGCCGCGCCGCCCGGCAGCGCCGGGACGCCGGCGTCGTCGCCGCGCGGCTCGAACACCAGCGTGGACACGGCGGCGGCCAGCGCCGGCGGGGTGAGATCGTCCCAGATGCCGGCGCGCAGGCATTCGGCGACGAGCAGGTCCTGCTCCGAGTAGATGCGCGCGAGCACCCGCCCGGCGGCGGTGACGCTGTCCCCGTCCAGGTAGCCGAGGTCCTCGAGCGCGGCACGGACCCGGTCGAACGTCTTCGCGACCGTGTTCGTCCGGCCCTCCACCTTCCGCGAGATCGCGGCGGTCTCCTTGACCAGCCGGTTGACCTGCTCGGCGGAACGCAGGTGCTCCTCGCGGCGCGGGCAGTCGTGCACCGGATGGGCGCGCAGGGCCCGGCGCAGCCGGGCGAGCTCGGCGTCGTCCGCCGCGGCCGAACGGACCCTGGCCCGCCGGCCCGGAGGGGCATCGGGGTTGACGTCGGCGGCGCGCAGGGAGGAGGCCAGATCCCGGCGCGACTGCGGCGAGCGCGGGTTGAACGACCGCGGCACCCGGACCCGGCCGAGCGGTTCGACGGCGATCGGGAAGTCAGTCAGGGACAGCCTGCGGACCTGCCTGTCCGCGGTGAGCACCACCGGCCGCGGGCCGTCGGCGGCGCTCGCGGCGACGTCGGCGTCGAGCACGACGGCGAGCCCGCTGCGCCGCCCGGCGGGTACCCGCACGATGTCCCCGGTCCGCAGCCGGGCGAGCGCCGCCGCGGATTCGGCCCGCCGGCGCGCGGAACCCTCCCGCGACAGCGCGGCCTCCCGCTCGGCAATCTCCCGGCGCAACCGGTCGTACTCGCCGATGTCACCCTTGTCGCAGCTCAACGCCTCGCGCTTCGCGTCGATCGCCTCGGTGTTGCGCTGCACCGCCCGGGCCAGGCCCACCACGGCCCGGTCGGCCTGGAACTGCGCGAACGACGACTCCAGCACGGTACGTGCCCGCTCCCGCCCGAGCCTGCCGACCAGGTTGACGGCCATGTTGTACGACGGCCGGAACGACGAGCGCAGCGGATAGGTCCGCGTGGAGGCCAGCCCCGCGAGTGCGAGCGGGTCCAGCCCCGGCTGCCACAGGACGACCGCGTGGCCCTCCACGTCGATGCCGCGCCGCCCGGCGCGGCCCGTCAGCTGAGTGTACTCCCCTGGGGTGATGTCCACGCGGCTCTCGCCGTTGAACTTCGTCAGCCGCTCCAGCACGACCGTGCGGGCGGGCATGTTGATGCCGAGTGCCAGGGTCTCCGTGGCGAAAACCACCCGGACCAGCCCCTGGACGAACAGCTCCTCGACGATCTCCTTGAAGGTTGGCAGCATGCCGGCGTGGTGAGAGGCGATGCCGCGTTCCAGCCCCTCCAGCCACGCCCAGTAGTCGAGCACGGCGAGGTCAGTCTCGGGGATCCCGGCGGTGCGTTCCCGGACCAGGGTCCGGATCCGCTGCTGCTCCGCGGGGCCGACGAGCCGCAGACCCGCACGCACGCAGGAGGTGACCGCCGCATCGCAGCCGGCCCGGCTGAACACGAAGACGATCGCGGGGAGCAGGCCGTCGCGGTCGAGCCGTTCGACGACCTCCGGCCGGCCCGGCACCCACGTCCGCCGGCGCGCGCCGGGCGCCCCCCGGCCGCGGCCGACCGTGGGATAGCCCCCCGACAGCGCCCGGCTCTCCTCGCGGGCCAGCCGCAGCAGGTCCGGGTTCACCACTCGTCCACCGACCGCCGTCGGACCACCACGGGCCGCGGGGAAGTCTGCCACGGGCGCCCGGCCGGCACCCCCATTGCGACCACGGTCGCCACCGCGACCCCTCTGGGTGTCCCGGCCCCGTTCGCCGTTACGGTTACCGCCCCGGTCCCGCCCGCCGGGCCGCTCCCGCTCCCGCCCGCGGTCCCGATCGCCGCGGTCCCGATCGCCGCGGTCCCGATCGCCGCGGTCCCGATCGCCGATGGTGGCGCGCCGGGTGCCGGCTACCTCGAATCCGGCCTCGACCCCGGCGCTCCACCTCGACCGGGCGAGATCATCATCCAGGACGGCACGGAGTGCCGCGGGTCCGCCCGGCGGCGGGGTGCCAGGAGTGTCCTCGAGGAACAGGTCGTACAGGGTGCGGTCAGCGAGCACATGCTGCCACAGCGGAACGGGACGATGATCGCTGACGATGACCCGGGTGTGGCCGCGCACCGTGACCAGCCACTCGGCGAACTCCTCGGCGTTACTCACCGTCGCGGACAGGGAGACCAGCCGGACCTGCGCCGGCAGATGGATGATGACCTCCTCCCACACGGCGCCGCGCTGGCGGTCGGCGAGGTAATGCACCTCGTCCATGACGACGTAGCCGAGGTCGTCCAGCCGGCCGTTGTCGGCCGGGCCGGCGTAGAGCATGTTGCGCAGGACCTCGGTGGTCATCACCACGATCGGGGCGTCGCCGTTGCGGGAGGTGTCCCCGGTCAGCAGGCCGACCGAGGCGGCGCCGTAGCGGGAGACGAGATCGGCGTACTTCTGGTTCGACAGCGCCTTGATCGGCGTCGTGTAGAAGCAACGCGTCCCGGTGCGCAGGGCGAGATGGGCGGCGAACTCGCCGACGACCGTCTTACCCGCTCCCGTCGGGGCCGCGACGAGCACCCCTTCACCGGCCGCCAGCGCCGCAACCGCCTCGAACTGGAACGGGTCGAGCCCGAAGGGGAGGCCAGCGGCGAACTCCACAAGAATCTCGGGCGTGGAGGACACATCAGCCACCCTACGGGACGCGACGGCCGGCAGCCGACCGGTTTACGCCGGTCCCGACCGGCCGGGGAGGAACCGACGACCATCAGGTGATGTCGCCGTAGGCCCGTCAGGTGATGTCGCCGTGGGTGACGTCGGTACCCGAGAAGCCCGGGGAGACGGGGGCCGTCCCCGCGCCGACGGGTGTCGACGACCCGGTGCCGGCCGGGTCCGCCGTGCCGGGCGACGTGGCCGTCGCCGCGGGGCCCGCCGAGCGGGGCGGGGCGTCGTCGAAGTCCAGCGGGGAGGTCTCGTCGTCGTCCAGGTCGGTGTACGGGGAGGTGTCCCCGCGGCGGGCCACCCGCCGGTCGTTAAGCCAGCCGATGATCAGTGCGACCTCGTAGAGGACCACCATGGGCAGGCCCAGCGCGAGCATGGTGAACGGGTCCTGGCTGGGGGTGACGATCGCAGCGAACACGAACACCAGGAAGATCTCGGCCCGCCGCCAGGACCGCAGCTTGGCGGTGCTGATGATCCCGGCCAGATTCAGCATCGTGACGAGCAGCGGAACCTCGAATGACAGTCCGAAGATCAGCAGCATCGCCTGGACGTAGCTGAGGTACCGGTTGCCGTCCAGGACGCTGACCAGCCCGTTGCCGCCGAAGCCGAGCAGCAGGCCCAGCCCGGTCGACAACGTCAGGTAGGCGAAGACCGCGCCGGTGGCGAACAGGGCGAGGGAGACGCCGACAAAGGTCAGCGACCAGCGCCGCTCGTGACGGTGCAGACCAGGGGTGATGAAGGACCAGAGCTGATACAGCCACACCGGCGAGGAGACCACCGCCGCGGCGATCATAGAGATCTTCAGGCGGATGGTGAACGCGTCGAGGATACCGAAGAAGTACAGGGTGCAGTCGTCCGCTGCCAGGCCATCCGGGCTGAACCGCTTGCTCGCCGGCAGGTCGCAGTACGGCGCCTTGAGCCAGTCGAAGATGCGCGGCTCGAAGATGAAACAGACGACACCGGCGACCGCGAACGCGAGGAGCGCGATGGCGACGCGGTTGCGCAGCTCACGCAGATGCTCGGTGAGCGGCATGCGACTGTCCTCGACAGTGCGCGTGCGGCGGTGGTTCACCGATGCGACGAGCCTTTGCGGCGTGGGCAACCCTGGCACGTCGGCGGCTCCTGGTCGAGAGGAAGGAGGAAGGGGCGCCGGCGGACGCCCGACAGGCCGTGGGACCGCCGTGAGGTCAGCCCCGGTCGGCGGCCGAGGCGGTGCCGTTCACGGACGCGGTGGCGTTCACGGACGAGGCGGGGGCCTGACCGGGCGCGGCGGCCTGACCGAGCGCGGCGGCCTGCGGCTGGGCCACCGGCGACTGGGCCTCGATCGGCAACGGGGCCGGCTGCGCCGCGGGCGCGGGCTGGTCATCCTCGCGCAGGCCCTTTGTCTCGGCCTTGAAGATGCGCAACGAACGACCGAAGGAACGCGCGGCGTCAGGAAGCTTCTTCGACCCGAACAGCACCAGAACGACGAGGGCGATGATGATGATTTCGGTGGTGCCCAGATTTGGCATGGTCGGCGTCCTCCGATGAGCGCGGTACCGGGCCCGGTCCGACGACCGGTGCGATCGATGCTACGTCCGCCAGCCTAGGAGAGGATAGACGGCGTGCGGGTATCCCGGAGATGACGGATGCGCAACGAAGCCGACCTGCACGATAGCTCGTAGCACTCAGCGGGCAAAGCGTGTCCACAACGACACCAGAAACCCCAAATCATCACCGATCGCTACCTCGTCAAGCCGGAAGTCCTGGATTGTGGCAACACAACACCATATGGCACGATCGACGTCACGCGACGGTCACTCCCGGCGGATCACACGGGGACCACGGATCCGGTCAAGCGGATCCGGTCAGGACGTGCGTTCGGCAAGCCGCGCGCTGACCTCGGCGTGGTCGAGCCGCGCCGCGAGCGCCGCGGTGTCCGAGGCCAGGGCCGAGACCCGCGCGGACAGCTCCGTCGTGGCGGCCCGCACCGCGCGCATCTTCTGCCACACCCGCCACGCACTGAGCGCCAGCAGGGCGAGCGCGCCGACGATGAGGACGAGGTAGAGGAGCGCCCAGAGCACACCGATCACCCTACTCGGCGGTCGGCGTGAGCCCATAGGCGAGCAGGGCCTGGCGGGCCAAGGCGTGCACCTCCTCGGCGAGCGCCGGCGGCTCGACCACCCGCACGTCGGCCCCGAGACCGAGGACCAGCCGGTGCAGCCAGGAGGTCTCCCCGGCGTACAGCGTGACCTCGAGCCGTCCGCCGGGCAGCTCGCGCACCTCGGTGACCGGGTAGTAGTCGGCCACCCACCGGGCCGGGGACGCCAGCTCCAGCACGACCCGCACGTCCGCCGGGCCGGGCCGGTAGATCCCCTCCCTGGTGTCGCGGGACACCGTACCCGGCGGCGGGACCGCCGGGGCGTCGAGGATCGTCACCCCGCCCGGCCCGTCGATGTGGTCCAGCCGGAACAGCCGCACCGCCTCCGCCCGGTGGCACCATCCCTCCAGGTACCAGCGGCCGTCCTGGACCAGCACCCGCATCGGGTCGACGTCGCGCTCGGTCAGCTCGTCGCGGGACCACACCAGGTAGCGCAGATGCACCCGCCGGCGGTCCCGCAGCGCCCGCTGCACCACCGCGAGGACCTCGTCGTGGACGTCGAGGGTGACGCGTACCTGGCCGACGGCGGCGGTGCCGGCCGCCTCCTCCAGCTTCTCCAGCGCCCGGTCCAGGGCCTCGCGGCCGGCGAGGCCGGGCACGTCGGCGAGCGCGCGGGCGGCGACGATCAGGGCCGTCGCCTCGTCGACCGACAGCCGCAGCGGCCGGTCGAGAGTCTGCGGATCGACGACGGTGATCTGATCACCGGAATAGCTCAGGTCGATGAGGTCCCCGGGCGCACCGCCGGGCAGGCCGCAGACGAACAGCAGGTCGAGGTCGTCGCGCAGCTGGCGGGGGGTGACCCCGAAGGCCACCGCCGCCTCGGTCAGGGAGATCCCGGGATGCGCCCGCAACCAGGGGACGAGCGCGAGCAGCCGGCTCAGCCGGTCGGTGGCGGCGCTCACCGCGTGCCCGGGGCGAGCGCCGGACGATGAACCGGGGCGGGCACCGCACGGCGGATCATCGGGCGCTCACCGGGCGTTCGTCGCGGCGCACCCCCGCAGGTGGGGACGCCACGCCGCGGGCGGCGGTGCCCGTGAGGGCCGCCCGGAGCCGACCGACCACAGCCGCGCGCAGCTCGGGTGGGTCGACGACGACGACGTCCGGACCCGATCCGACGATCCACCGGGCGAGCTGTTCGGTGTCGGCGAAGTCCATCTCCAGCAGATCCATGCCCGGCGGTGGATTCGTGTCCGACGACGGATCGGCGTCGGCCGGCGACGGCGACGCCGCCGGGCGGGCGTACCGTCGCAGCGCGTGCGCGCTGCCCCGGCGGACCGCCAGCGTGGCGGTCCGGAAGCGGTCCGGGGGGGCCTGCGCCGAGACCATCGCCCGCAGGTCGACCCCTGGCGGGACCTGGACCGCGCCGGCCGGTCCGACCATACGCACCGGGCCGGTGAACCGGGACAGCCGGAACACCCGGGCCGCACCACGGTGCAGGTCGTGCCCGGCGAGGTACCACCGCCCCCGCCAGGACAGCACACCCCAGGGCTCGACGTGCCGGTCGGCGGAGTCCGTCTCACCGACCTTCCGGTACGGGAAGCGGATGGTCCGACCGGCCTGGACCGCCGCGAGGCACTGCTCGAAGGCCGGCTCGGTTGCATCGACCCGCGGTTCAAAGCCGTCGAGCACGCCGAGCCCGCCAGCACTCACCGCGGCCCCGCCCGCGGCGAGCTTGCGCAGTGCGCTGGCGGCGGGCCCGGCGAGCGCCGTGCTCGACCACAGCGAGCCGGCGACGGCCAAAGCCGCGGCCTCGTCCGGTTCCAGGGCGATGTCGGGCAGCGCGTAGTCGCCGCGGCGGATACGGTAGCCGATCTCGTTGCTGAACGCCGAGTCCGCGCCGGTCTCCAGGGGGATGCCGATCTCCCGCAGATACGCCTTGTCCCGCTCGAACATCCGCCGGAAGGCGTCCTGCTCTTCCTCGGTGCGCCCGGGCTCGTAGCCCTCCACCAGCTCGCCGATCTGGGACACGGTGAGGAAGCGCGATGTCGCCATCAGGCACATCGTCAGGTTGAGGAGCCGCTCCACCCGTCGCCGGGACACACCCGCAAAGGGTAGCCGCCGGAG
>NZ_CDWWEW010000159.1:0-11023 GCF_977966315.1 Frankia sp. CeRuru1 | reverse complement strand
ACCCAGTTGGCCGTCGAGTACGCCCATCGGCATGCCGCCGAGTACACATTGGTCTGGTGGATCGACGCGGAACAGACCCTCCTGGTCGGCGAGAAGTTCGCCGCGCTCGCGGGCCCGCTGGGTCTGTCGACCGATGGAGCGGTATCCGACATCGCGGCCATCGTGCTCGCCGCCCTGGGCCGTCGGGTGGGGTGGCTGGTGGTGTTCGACAACGCCGAGGATCCCGTCGCCTTGCGGGACTGGCTGCCAAGCGGACCGGGCCATGTGCTGATCACGTCCCGGAAGCCGGGCTGGGAGGCACTCGCCGCCGCGGTCGACGTGGACGTGTTTGAACGGGCTGAGGCGGTGGCGTTCCTGACCCGCCGTCTTCCCGGCCTGGACGCGGCGGTAGCCGACGCGCTGGCTGCCGAGTTGGGTGACCTGCCCCTGGCGTTGGCGCAGGCCGCCGGCTACCTCACCACGACCCGGACGGATCCGGCCGGTTACCTCGCGAAGTTCCGTACCCGGCGTACGACGCTGCTGGGCAAAGGGGGCGATCCCCTCTATGCCGGCACCATCGCCACCGCCTGGTCCATGGCCCTGGAACGGCTGCAGGCCGACGCCCCGGCCACCGTGCAGCTGCTGACGCTGGGCGCGCTGCTGGCTCCCGAACCGATCCCGTTGGCCCTGTTCGATGACCATCCCGATCTTCTCGACGGCCCGTTGGCGCAGGCGTGCGCCGGTACCCATCCCCAGCTCGACCTCGACGATGTGGTCGGTGACGCGCTGGCCTACTCCCTGGCCCGCCGGAGCGGGGACACGATTCAGCTGCACCGCCTCGTCGGGGCAGTCATCGCCGGTCAGCTGCCCGAGGAACGTCGCGACGTCCTGCGCGGCGTGGTGGTGGCCCTGGTGGAGGCCGCACTGCCGGATGAACCCCACCGGTCCGGGACGTGGCCTGTCTACGCCATGCTGGTCCCCCACGCACGTACCGTGTTCCGTCCGGACCGTCCCGGCGTCCTGAAACTGCTCGAGTATCTCGACGCCAGTGGTGGCTACCGGACGGCGAAGATCGTGCAGGAGGACGTCCACAACGACACCGTGACACGGCTGGGCGCCGAGCATCCCGCGGCTCTGCGTACGCGTGCCGCCGTCGCCAACTGGACCGGGGAAGCGGGGGATCCGGGGGGCGCGCGCGACATGCTCGCGGCGTTGCTGCCCGTCTGCAGCCGGGCCCTAGGCGCGGACGACCGGCAGACTCTGCTGGTCGCGGCTCGTCTCGCGGACTGGACCGGGCAGGCCGGCGACTGGCCCGGCGCGCGCGACCTGTGCCTGTCCATCCTGCCCCGGTGGCGACGCGTCGCGGGTGAGGATGATCCGGAGACCCTGTATGTCTGGGCGAATCTCGGGTTCTGGACCGGGCAGGCCGGCGATGTGGCGGGCGCGTGCGCTCACTACGCCGCGTTTCTGCCGATCAGGGAACGAGTTCTGGGATCGGAACACCCGGATGTTCTCGAATCTCGTGACCAGTACGCCCGTTGGATCGGGGAGGCTGGGGATCCCGTGGCCGCGCGCGACCTGTGCTCGGCGCTGCTCACCGTCCACGAGCGGGTGTCCGGCGCGGAGCATCACGGCACGCTGTGGGTCCGCACCAACCTCGCCTGGTGGACCGGCAAGGCGGGTGACCCTGCCGCCGCCCGCGATCAGTACGCACAGTTACTGCCGATCCGTGAGCGGGTCTCGGGTCCCGAGCATCCCGCGACCTTAGTCGCCCGGGGTAACTTCGCCTATTGGGTGGGTCAGGCGGGAGACCCCGCGATGGCCCGTGACCAGTACGCCGCCCTGCTCCTGATCCACCGGCGGGTCCTCGGCCCCGGCCATCCGGACACGTTGCTCGACCAGCGCAACCTCGCCCACTGGACCGGTGAGGCGGGGGATCCCGCGGGTGCCCGGGACCAGTTCGCCGCGGTACTGGCGCTGTTCGAACGGGCGTTGGGACCCGAGCACCGCGAGACCGTGGCCGCCCGCACCGAGCTCGCCGTCTGGACCGCCCGGTGCCAGCCGTCGTAGGGCAGGGCGGTGCCCCCTTCGGCCTTGGGCGGGCGGCCTTGGGCGGGCTGGTCCGGGGCTGAGCAGGGGAACGCGGCTGCGATCCTGGTCAGCGGCGAAGCGTCAGCGTGCCGTCCCGGACGGTTCCGGCCAGTGTGGTTTCGCCGGTCCAGGTGACTCCGGAGGCATGCTCGGGACTCGGTAGGTCGGCCAGGTCCAGTCCGACAAGCCGCAGTGCCGGCCGGCCGCACTGCGGCGGGTAGGAACCGGCGAGCCCGGTGCACAGGTAACTGGCCCCGTCCGGCCTGATGAGGACGTACCCGCGGACCGTCACCTGCCGGTCGGGCGGGGCGGCGAGCGCACCCGCCACATCCAGCACCCTGCCCGGTGCCGGCCCGGTCGGTTCCGCCGGCCCGGCGTTGATCGGACCGGCGCACCCGACGAGCACGCAGAGCAGGAGGGAGAGAAGGGGGAGGGAGAAAGGGGGGAGGCGTGTCACGGCGCCCTCCTCCGGCGCGATGAAAATCACGGTAAATTCGAAAAAAAGGGGACGCGCATTTCCCGCGTCCCCCCGGCTGTGGCCAGCCTACAGATTCGCGGTCGCGTAGTACAGGTCGCGCACCTCGTTGCCGAAGTACGGGCCGTTCCACTTGTACCGGACGCCGTTGGCGTCCCAGAACACCCAGCTGTTGACGGAGTCGAGGTATCCGAACGTTCCGTCGAAGTCGTCCAGCCAGGGTCCGCCGCTGGCACCCTCGGTCATGTTGCAGTTGATACCGACGAAGCCGCCGTCGTTGTACGTCGTCCCACTACAGTATTGCAGGGAGAGCCCGTTGAACGGCGCCCGAGCTGGGTAGCCGAACTGGTAGACATACTGCACCAGCGGGAAGTTCCATTCGATTCCCTGACCACCGACGACGTTGACGATGTGCTGTCCTGAAGCGTTGGTGTTCAGCACTGCGACGCCGAAGTCGTAGGCACGGTTGGCGTTCTGCACCCAGCTGCTCCAGCTCCAGAGCTGGCGCGCGGACCACACGCCGTAGGGCGCGTTCCCGTTGTTGTAGCGCGGGACGAAGACCCAGTTGGTGAACCAGGCCCCGCCGCCGCCCGGGTTTACGCAGTGGCCGGCGGTGAACACCAGGTTCTTGCCGCCGCTGTTGACGGTGCCCCCCGAGCAGGAGTAGCTGACGCCGCTACTGTCGGTGAAGAATACGCGTCCGGACGTGGTGGCCGGCGGGCTGGTCGTCGAGCCGTACCAGGGTGCCGCGGTCGGCCCGAAGCCCGGCCCGCCGCCGGCTGTTCCCGGTGCTGTTCCCGGTACGGGCTCAGGGACATGCGGGTTCACCCGCTCGGCCGGGCCGCCGCGCACCGCCGGCCCCTGTTCCTGGACTTTGCCGCTATTCGCCTTGCTCGGGTCCACCGGCTTGGCCTCGCGCATACGATCTGACGTCCAGAATGTGGACGCCTCCCGTGCCCTACCGTTGGCTATGTCCGGCCCGGCGACCGGTCCGGCCTTCGCCGCACCCGACCGGGCTGCTGCGCCACCCGGATCCGCGACCGCCGGAAGGCCGTAGCCAAGCCCGACGGTCAGGGCTGTCGCAGCTGCAAGCGCAGCCGAACGGGACCATGTGAGACGAGATTTCACTCCGCGCCATCCTCGATTCTGCATTACCGGTCCGACGTCGTATCGAACTCGGCACGCATCGTGGCAGGAGTGCGGAACAATCGGGCTTGAAACCACTGACGACACGCCGGGCTCCATGTCCGCGCCGGCGACGGAGATCGCGAGAATTCACCCGATGACGGCATTCATGCCGCACACCGGCCGTTCAACCGATGCCCTCCATTCGAGGCTGGAACCGCGCCCTCGCCGACTGGTCCCTGCGACGGACTGGTGGCAGCCGGTCAGCCGACCGCCACCAGGGTTCCACCCAGGGAAGGAACGACGACCTGTCAACGTCACCATCAGCGGCCCACGTCAATGCTTGTGCATATCCGCCGTACAGCACGCGTCCCTCCCCCGCGTCGGGCGCTATCGCTCCGGAGCGAGGCGCACGGGTAGGACATCCCAGCCGTAGACGATGAAGGAGGAAACCTGATCCAGTCCCTTCTCGACCGGACTGATATCAGGGAAACGCTCGAAGAGAGCGGGCAGGGCGTAGCCGGCCTCCAGATGCGCGAGAGGAGCGCCGATACACCGGTGGACGCCGACACCGAACGCAAGATGATCATTTTCGTCGCGGCTCGGTTCGAACAGATGGGCGTCGACGCCATAGTGGTCGGGGTCATGGCCGGCCGCGACAAGGTTGGGAAGGATGGCGGACCCGGCCGGGATGGTCACAGAAAAGACCACGCCCGGCGGGGTCGATGGCATACGGCTGGACGTAGACCATGCAAGTCTCCTGAATCGTCAGAGTAACAGGGCGCCGATCTTGCCTACGTCCCGTCGGAGTGCGGTGCAGCGGCCAGCCGTCAAGGGATTTCCGTTCACGAGCCAGTGCACACGAGTCTCTCGAATTTGAACTACGAGTCGATGGAAGAAATCAGGCTGTGGCCCGCCTGGCGCCAATCGCTATGCTGGCCGGGTGGCACGTCCCGGTCCGCGGCGCCGGGGACCTGAGCGCGACGCGGGTCGCCTCGGCCAGCGGGAGCTATCTGCCGCGGAGCAGATCGATTCTCAGCAGACCCTTCTACCATTCGGCGGCATCGCGACATCACCGCGCTCCGCCTCGGAAAATTCCTCTCTCCGACCGGGAGACCATGCCCGCCATCCACCAGATCCAGCCTTGAGAGAATACCATCGGGTACCGTTCATGACGCTCATATCGGCTTTGATCGACAAAATCTGCTGTACATCGGCATCCTGCCGTCAAGGTCCGGATGGCCCGTCCCGGGCTGCACAAGGCAGCCGATCTCAGGCCGCACCGATGTGGCCAGGCTCTCAGGCCACCATTAGAGCGATCTCCTGGATACGGTAACAGTACGTCGCGAAGCGACAGCGCCCCGCCATATCCCTGTCGCAATACCTTGAGGAGGAGATCCATGTTCGGTCTGACGGTGCGGTTCGAGGTACGCCCGGACACGGCGGACGCGTTCGACGCGTTGGTGGCCGAGACGGTGCCGCTGATCGCCGCCCACGAACCCGGGACCTTGATCTACACTACCCATCGGGTGGCCGGCGACGACAATGCCCGGCTCTTCTACGAGCTCTACCGCGACCGCGAGGCGTTCGAGGATCATGAGAACCAGCCGCACATCCACCACTTCGTCGCCGAGCGGCAGGATCTGCTCACCGGTCCCCCGCGTATCGAGTTCATCACACTGACCTCGGGCACCGGGCTTCCTACGATGACAGGCGCCTGAGAACCCGGCACCTGCCGGTCCGTTCTTCACACGCCCTGGGCCGGAGCCGCTGATGCCGCTTGGCCCAGCCCAGCCCAGCCGGGCAGGAAACCCGCGTCGGCGGACCGTCCGCCGACCAGGCCAGGAGGGTGACGCATGAAGATCGGTTTCATCGGACTCGGCGGAATGGGCAGCGCCATGGCGCGCAATCTGATCGACGCCGGCCACACCGTGCTGGCCTGGAACCGCTCACCGGATCCCGTCACCGAACTGGCCGCCGCCGGTGCGGTCCCCGCCAGCATCTCCGAGGCGTTCGCCACCGGAATCGTCCTCAGCATGCTGGCGGACGACCAGGCCGTCACCGATCGCCTGCTCGATCCGCGGGTGCTGACCGCCGCGCCGGCCGGAGCACTGCATGTGAACATGGCCACCGTCAGCACCGCGCTGGCGATCCGTGCTCGGCGTGAGCACGCCGAGCACGGGCTGCGCTACCTCGCGGCTCCCGTCTTCGGCCGGACCGACGCCGCCCGCGCCGGCAACCTCACCATCGTGACCAGCGGCGATCCGGACGCGATCGCCGAGGTTCAGCCTCTGTTCGACGTCCTCGGCCGGCGAACCTGGACGGTCGGCGACGCGCCGGAACACGCCAACCTGGTGAAGATTCTGGGCAACTATCTAATCGCCTGCAGCATCGAGGCGATGGCGGAGGCGAGCGCCGTCATCGAGGCCGGCGGGATGAACCCGGCCACGTTCATCGAAGTACTCACCGACAACCTGTTCACTGGCCCGGTCTTTACCGGCTATGGCCGCATGATCGGAAACCGGGATTACGAACCCGTCAACTTCCGTCTCCCGCTCGGGTTGAAGGACGTCCAGCTCGCGCTGGCCTCAGGGCTGGAACGGAACGTTCCGCTGCCCTTCGGCGGCGTGCTGCGGGACGCCTTCGTCGACGCGCTGGCGCACGGCCAGACCGACCAGGACTGGGCCGCGGTGGCCGAGACGGCCCGCCGACGCGCCGGGCTCGCCTGATCCACGGCGCCGGGCCGCCACTGCACCGCACTGCACCGACCTCAACGAGCGCAGCACGGACGGGATGTACCTGGCCGAGGACTGTACCCTTGGCCGATCGGTTCCCGCATGAGCGTCACTACGGCTGGCGGCTGTCATCGTGGTGCTTCTCTGGCTCCGCCGGCACCGGGCCGGACTGCGTGGCCCGGTGATGCGGTCCGGTATCGGCGGACAGCAGGCCGGGCATGGACGCTCCGGTAAGGGCGGGCGGCGAGAAACCCGCGCCACGGCGGGCCGCGGAACCATACCAGCGGTCGTCGTCGAAACCGCTCTCGTCGTCGCTGCCGTCCGGACCGTCCCCGCCGGCGTAGTCCCAGCTCGACGACCAGTTGTCCGACGAGGACTCGACGGAGGCATCGGAGGCGTCCGAACTCGCCCAGTCGAACTCACCACGACCGAACACGAACGAGCCACCCATCGGACGATTCTCCGGTATTGAGCGGTGCACGGACACCGACGCCGACGCCGAGCCGACGACACGCGGGATCACAAGCCAGGCAGTGATGTTGACCCCCACGACGACGAGGATGATGACAATCGGGACCAGATAGCTGTACTCAGGCGGCAGCATGACGGCAAGCGCCGTCAACCCTCCCACCAGGAGGGCGACGCCCGTGGAGATCGCCGCGAGGAGCCGGGCCATAGGCATGTTCCTATCGCCGTACGGCCAGCGACGCCCCCGATCGACGTCAACCCGACAAGCCAGGAGGACGGTTTGGTGACGTGCATCCCGCTTGCACCGTCCGTCCTCACATCATGGGCCGATCTCAAATGCTCGGAGAGCCACCCGACCGCGGCCCTCCGTATGTGTGGCCACGTGCTGACGCCCCCCGCTCCCCCTGGATGGCTTCACGGCTGGACGACAGCAAGACCACCGCATGACGTCAGCGTAGAAGCGACGTCAGCGTAGAAGCACGGGGCGACATCGGGAATCACGTCGCATCGGCACCCGGAGACGGCCCGGAGACATCGAGGATGCGACTGGGGTGCCGCGGATCGGGGACGGATGGGAACGACCCGGACACCTCAGCCGCGTCCTCAACATACCTGCTCGATAGCTAGTAGTCACTGATCGATTACAGGCAGTTCTAGCCTACACCCCGTTTGGCGCGCCTGTACCCGTATGGCGTACCCACCCGGGCACGGCTCCTCGTGGACGATCGACAGACGGACCACGCGTTTCCCGCGATACATCGACGAAAGATCGCGTTCCGGACCGGGCGGAGGTCATCGGGCGATCCAGCGGACCGGGACGATCCCGGATGTCGAACCGGCCACACCCCGGCTCCTCGCGGCACGCGGACGCCTTCACCTGGGTAAACAACGAGGTATGACGCACAGCGATGCGCCCAGCTCAGCGGGGCGAGATGATCCTATGTCGGACACGCGAGGACTGTCCGGGATCGGACAATGGTTCCGTGACAACAGCCACAGGGTGAGCATCGGGTTTCCGGCTTAGTCTGATCGCTCATGAGCGGCGCGCCAATCGGGGTGTTCGACAGCGGGGTGGGCGGTCTGACTGTGGCGCGCGCCATTCTGGACCAGCTCCCGCATGAGCCCCTGGTGTATCTCGGGGACACCGCTCGGGCACCCTACGGCCCGCGGCGGATCGCCGAGGTGCGTCGCTACGCGCTCGATGCCCTCGACCGGCTCGTGGACGAGGGCGTGAAACTGCTGGTCATCGCCTGCAACACGGCAAGTGCCGCCTGCCTGCGCGACGCCCGGGAGCGTTACAACGTACCGGTCATCGAAGTGATCATGCCGGCGACTCGCCGGGCGGTCGCGGCGACCCGCAGCGGGCAGGTAGGCGTCATCGGCACGCTGGCGACGATTGCCAGCCGCGCCTACGACGACGCGTTCACCGCCGCCGCGGGCGTGGAGCTGACCGGTGTGGCCTGCCCGGCGTTCGTGGACTTCGTTGAGCGGGGTATCACCTCTGGGCGGCAGTTGCTCGGCCTGACCGAGGCGTACCTCGCACCATTGCAGGAAGCCGGCGTAGACACGGTGATACTCGGATGTACACATTACCCACTGCTGACAGGGGTAATCGGCCTCGTGATGGGAGAGGGCGTCACCCTGGTGAGCAGTGCCGAGGAGACGGCCAAGGACACCTACCGGGTACTCGTCCGGCATGGGCTCTTCCGCGATCCGGGCCTTCCGCCGCCCACGCACCGGTTCCTCACCACGGGTGATCCAACCTTGTTCAGCCGGGTGGGACGCAGGTTCCTCGGCCCCGAACTCGTCGGCGTCGCGGCGGTGTCCCCGCCTGTTCCCGCCGCGCGGGCCACAGTCACGCCTCCAGCCGCCTGGGCCGCCCGAACCGGGGCGGACCAGGAACCCTCCTCCCAGCAGAGCCCGGTGGTGCCACGGTGAAACTGACGATCCTCGGCTGTTCGGGCACGTATCCCGGCCCGACGTCGGCCTGTTCGTCCTACCTCGTCGAGTCGGACGGGTTCCGGCTCGTCCTCGACGCGGGCAACGGGTCCATGGGTGAGCTACAACGGCACTGCGACCTGCGTGAGATCGACGCGGTGCTGCTCAGCCACCTGCACGGCGACCACTGCCTGGACCTGGTGGCCAACTCCTACGCGCGGCGGTACCATCCGGAGGGCATGCCGCCCAAGCTCCCGGTCTACGGCCCGATCAACACCCAGGAACGGCTGTGCGGAGCGTTCGAGAAATGGCCGGACGACAGCCTGGCCGACATCTACGACTTCCGGACCATCGGCGCCGGCTGCCTGCACATCGGGCCGTTCCGGATCGATCTCACCCGGGTGGCCCATCCAGTGGAGGCCTACGGCGTCCGCCTCACCGCCGACGATCGGGTACTGACCTACTCGGGCGACACCGGGGCGTGTGACCGGCTGGTCCGCCTCGCCACCGACAGCGATCTCTTCCTCTGCGAGGCGTCGTTCCTCGATGAGGAGGACAACCCCCCGGACCTGCATCTGACCGGCCGGGAGGCCGGCGAGCACGCCCGGCGAGCCGGTGTGGGCCAGCTCGTGCTCACGCATCTTGTCCCGTGGGGGAACGCCGCCCGTTCCGAGGAGGAAGCGGCCGGCGTGTATGACGGCCCGCTGACCCTCGCGAGCCCCGGCACCGTCTACGAACTCTGAGAACTCTGACGGACCGCACCTCCGCACCTCGGCGCGACCTCGGCGCGCGGCCGGGTCGCCCTGGGCCGATAGTGTCGCGTCGTGATACGAGCGGATGGCAGGAGACCGGACGAACTCCGGCAGGTGACGATCCTGCGGGGATGGCAGGAGCATGCGGAGGGATCCGCGCTGGTCAGCGCGGGCCGGACCAGGGTGCTGTGCGCGGCCTCGGTAACCACGGGGGTCCCGCGCTGGCGCAAGGGCAGCGGCCTGGGCTGGGTGACCGCCGAGTACTCCATGCTTCCACGGGCCACCGACACCCGTAACGATCGCGAGTCCGTGCGCGGCCGCATCTCCGGGCGGACCCACGAGATCTCCCGGCTGATCGGCCGCAGCCTGCGTGCCTGCATCGACCTGAAGGCCCTCGGCGAGAACACCATCGCGATCGACTGCGACGTGCTGCTCGCCGACGGCGGCACGCGCACCGCCGCGATCACCGGCGCCTACGTCGCGCTGGTCGACGCCGCCCGCTGGCTCGGCCGGCCCGGCACGATCACCACGAGCGTCAGTGCGGTCAGTGTCGGCGTGGTCAAGGGCGAGGCGATGCTCGACCTGGCCTACAGCGAGGATTCCACCGCGGACACCGACATGAACGTGGTGTGCACTGGGGCGGACGGTTTCGTCGAGGTCCAGGGCACCGCCGAGGGCACCCCGTTCGACCGGACGATGCTCGACAGCCTGCTCGACCTTGCAGTGCGTGGATGCGCCCAGCTCACCGCGATCCAGACCGAGGCGTTGCGCGGCCCGGTTCCGGCGGGGCCTCCTCGCCCGGGAGGTGCTCGATGAGCGCCAAACACCACGGATCGACCCGGACGACGAAGGTGGTCCTCGCCAGTCGCAACGAGGCGAAGCTCGCGGAGCTGCGCCGCCTCCTGGTGGCCAGCGGCCTGGCCGTGGAGCTGGTGGGCCTGCCGCCCGGCAAGGAGGTACCCGAGACCGGGACGACCTTCGCTGAGAATGCGCTGATCAAGGCGCGGGCGGCGGTCGCGGAGACCGGGCTGCCGGCGGTCGCCGACGACTCCGGGCTCGCCGTCGACGAGCTGGCCGGGATGCCGGGGGTGCGTTCGGCTCGATGGTCGGGCCGGCGCGACGGCACCCGGGTCGAACGGGACACCGCCAACAACACCCTGCTGCTCGCGCAGCTTGACGACGTCCCGGCCGACCGGCGCCACGCCGCCTTCGTCTGCGCGGCGGCCCTGGTCACCCCGGACGGCATCGAACGGGTCGCCCACGGCGAGCTACGTGGCACCCTGCTGACCGAACCTCGCGGCGCGGGCGGCTTCGGCTACGACCCACTGTTCCTGGCCGACGGTCAGACCCGGACGAACGCCGAACTGTCCGCGGCGGAGAAGGATGCGATCAGCCACCGCGGCCGAGCCTTCGGCGAACTGGCCCTGATCCTCGGCGAGGTCCTCGCTGCCCCACTCACC